>NZ_LIYC01000029.1:0-61789 GCF_001418765.1 Gordonia sp. HS-NH1 | reverse complement strand
CGACACTGACCTCAACACCCATTGTCTTCCTCCAGATCTCGTCGTCAGTTGCCCGGGACCGGCGGGTCGGCGGGTGCGGGTTGCCCGGCGGGCGGATTCCCGGGGATCGACGGTTCGCCGCCGGGAGCTTCATTTCCCGGGGTCTCGGCATCCAGATTCGATCCCGTGCTGCTGATCGCGGTGATCAGCCAGTTCTGGCTCTTGTCGAGAGTCACCCGGTAGGTCGCGGTGGACTCGATTCCCGACGGGGCCTGGACGTTCTTCGTCTGCACGTTGACGAAAGCGACGACCTGGTACGTGTTGCCGTCGACCGATTCGACCTTGGCCGCGATCGGCTGCGCCGTCGAGGACCACTGCAGCGGGCGCAGCAGCTGTTCCATCTGGGTCGACGCACGCCGAAGTCGTTCCGAGAGTTCGGGGGACGTGCCCTTGGTGAGCAGTGTCCGCCACTCGTCGGGGTTCTCGAAGCTCATGTCGGCGGCGCCGGTGGCGTAGTCCAAGGCGACCTTCTCGGCCGCAGCGTTGTCGGCCGCGGTCGCCTCCAATCGACCGACCTCGTCCGACGCGCTCTTCCACTGCCAACCCAACAGCGCCACTGCAGCGATGACGAGCACCGCGACGGCACCGATCACGATGGATCTCAACGACACCGACCGGCCGGCAGGCTTCTTGTCCGGCGTGCGCTCGCTGCGCTCCGCCGCGGTCGAGCCGGTGTCCTCGCCGACGGCCTTCTCGGTAGTCCCCGAGTCTGCCGGCGTCGTGCTCTCGTTCTTGTCGGCCTCGGTCTTGTCGGCCTCGGTGTCCGTGTCGGAAGTGATGGTCTTCGTCATCGCCGATCTCCTGTCGATCTCTGCTGGTTGGCTTGTGCCGGAACGTTTGTCACGCCCGCTGGGAGAATCCCGCTCGCTCTTGCGGGGTCGGTCACCGTCACCCCCCTGCCGGGATGCGGATCTCCACTGCCCCGGAATCGGTCGCGTTGATCACGTTGTCCAGTACCCTGCCGACGTCGACGGTCCGCAGCGCTGCCGCACCCGACCGGGTGGCGGGTAACAGGTTGTCACCGATGATCTTGAGGTCCGCACCGCTGTCGTCGAGGAACTTCTGCAAGGCCGCGACGAGTGGCGTCGCCCCCTGGGTGATACCCGTGTACATCGGCCCACTCCAGTCGATGGCGTCCTTGACGCCCGATTCCAGTTCGGCGAAGCCGATTCCGAAGCCGGCCAGGTGCGGCGTTGTCGCGCGCATCAGTCCCGGGATCGCCTCCGAGCGCATGAACAGCGGCTGCATCGTGGCCAGCAACGTGGTCAGTTCGTCAGCACGAGCCGTGAACTCGGCTGTCAGCAGACGTCCCACCTTGTTGAGGTCCTCGATGACCTCGATCCCGTCCGGCAGTCCCATGTCGAGTTCGGCGAACACCCGCTGGACCTTGTCCGGATCGGTTTGTCCGAGTACTTCGGTGACCTGTTCGGAGAGGTCCTTGAAAGTGGCCGCGTTGGAGACGTTCTCGCCCTCGATGTAGGCGTTGTCGGCCAGGTAGGGGCCGCCGGACGTCGTCGGCATCACCGCGACATAGGCCTCCCCGAGCGCCGAGAGATTGTCGACGCGGAAGTTGCTCTCGACGGGGATGTTCTCGGTCTCGTCGTAGTTGCAGGTGATCTCGGCGCCGCGCGAGGACTGCGAGATCTCGGTGACATGCCCGACCTCGATGCCGCGCAACAGAACTCGGGAACCCACCAGGATCCCGTTCGTATCCGGCACCGTGATGGTCGCGTGTCGGGCCGATGGCGAGTTCACGTGCAGTCCGACACTGAGTATGTAGGCGATCGACAGCCCCGCGATGGCCAGCATGGCCACCACCGAGACCCTGGTCTTGGTGATCATCGGATCGCTCCCAACATGCGCAGCAGCATCTTCGCGTCGCCCAGCAGTTCCTTCTTGCCGGCCGCCTGCACCGAGGGGGCCTGCACCGAGGCGATGTTGACCGACGGCCTCTTCGCGAACGGGATGAGCGTGTCCTCCAGGAACTTCGCCATCGCCGTCCCGGTCGCGGGCGCCTGGTCCCACATCCCACGACCGGCCTCGGCGGCATCGGCCGTCGAGTTCAGCAGCGGTACGAGGAACAGGCCGCCGGTGAACACCGACCCCACCGAGGGCAGGAGGGTGCTGATGTGGCGAACCAGCGAGTAGGACACCGTCTTCCAATAGTGCTCGGCCTGCTCGGAGAACACGTTCTCGATCTCGTTCCGGCTGTCGGAGAAGGACCCGGCGACCGCGTTCAGGCTGTTCAGTGTGCGGTCGAGTTGCCCGGTGTTGCGCGAGAGATCGTCGAGGTCCTTCGACACCGTGCTCGCGATCTTGCGCACGTCCTTGACCGGCGGCATCGTGCGGTTCAGCGTCGCCATGGTGTCCTGGACCTTCTGGATGCTGCCGCCGTTGATGAAGTACGCGAGGACAGCGATGGTGTCCTCTAGAGGCGGCGGCGATATCGTACGGTCGCTCGGGATGACGCTGCCGTCGCGCAGCAGCTCACCACCGCCTCCCGCCGGCGGTTGCAATGCCAGGTAGGTGTCGCCGAGCGGCGTGTTCTGCCGGATGATCGCGGAGGAATCCGCGGGGACCGGGCGGTCGTCGGTCAGTCCGACCACCACGTCGACGCCTTCGTCGGTGGTCTCGGTGGATTGCACCCGGCCGACCTGGATGCCGTTCATCATGACGTCGGCCCCGTCCGGCAAATTGAGCACACTCGCGAACTGGAGTGTCACCTGATAGTCAAGCGGCACACTGCTCTTCACCGACGGCAACCGGTTGGGACTCAGCGCCGAACAGCCGGTGAGCCCGACCACGAGTGCGAGCATCGCGGCCAGACCGAGCACGGTTCGTCTACCGATCATTTCTGGAGACCTGCCTTCTGCAACAGGATGGACAGTGCGTTGACAGGTGCCGACTTGCCGCCCCCGACGTCGATCTTCGGCGCCACATAAGGCACCGAGAGCGCGCCCGAGACCGACTCCTGTTCGCGCATGGCGGCGGCGACCGACGGTGTCATGGCCACGAGTTGCCCGAGTTCGGGAGCCCGCTGTGCGCCGTAGGCGATGATGTCCTCCACCGGTCCGTGGAGCAGCGGCCACAGGATGTCCTCGCCGTAATTGCGCTGGATGTCGTACATCAGCGCGATCGTCCAACCGATCCCTCGGCAGAACCTCGCGACGTCGTAGAACAGGGTCGTACCGAGCTGGGTGACCGAGGGCATCTGGTTCATGATCGACATGATCTGATCCCAGTTCTTCACGGCGTCGTCGGTCAGCGGTGCCATGTCCCTGATGGACGAACCGATGTCTGCGACGAATGCGTCGGGATTCTGCGCCGCGCGGGCCGCGTTCTCGAACATCCGTGCCGCCTGCGGGCCGGTCCCGGCAAAAGCTCGGTCGGCGCCGTCGAGAACCGTCTCGAGGTCGTCGCCACCGTTGTCGGACAGCGATTTCAGGAAGTCCGATGCCGACGCGGCGACCTCGGAGATGCTCTTGGGGGTGAACGAGTTCTCCACGCCCACGCACGTACCCTCCTCGAGGACCGGTCCACCGGTGTAGTTGCCCACCAGCTCCAGACTCCGGTCGGCCAGCAGCGACTTGGATCTGGTCACCGCCTTGACGTCTGCTGGGTACGTGCGACCGGGATCGAGGGCGAAGGTGACCCGTACATGGTCACCTCGGCTCTCTATCCGATCGATGGTTCCGACCCGGATGCCCATCTGTGTCACCGGGTTTCCCTCGTACAGACCGATCGTGTCCGCGATGTCGACGCAGAACCCGTCACCGCCGGGCGCACTGTCGTCGACGCCGGTGGCGCCTGCCGACGTCAATCCGATCGTGGTGATCACGCCGAGCAACACCACCACGGTCCCCAGCGAGATGGCGAGCCGCCGTTTCGAGGAGCCAACGATCGCTCTCATCAGCAGTTCCTTCCGGGGATGGGGATGCACACGTTCTCGGTCCACAGGGTGCCGCCCCCGACCTGCCGCATGCCTTCGGGTGTCATCCACTGCGCCAGCTTCTTCCGCGTCGCCACCAGACCGTCGATGGCCGGCCCGAGTTGTTGTTGCAGGCGGATGATCGTGTCTTTCATCTGGTTCACGTGAGTGGAGACCAGTTCACTGTGGTTGAGGTAGAACCGCATGAACGGGGCCAGCTTCATGAGGACGTTCGCGAACAGTTTGTAGGCGTAGTTGAAGCCCGCGGAGTTCACGTGGTAGGTGCTCACGACCATGTCGATCTTGCGGATCAGCTCGAAGACGAACTCCCGGTTTCCGTTGAACGTCTGCAGGTATTCGGAGGCGAGAGCGGCGATCTGGTGAACCTGGCCGCGCTGTCGGTCGAACACTGAGGTCACCGACTCGAGCCCGTTCACGATCGAACGCAGCGAGGTGTCGTTTCCGTCCAGGGCGCCGGCGACCTGATCCAGGTTCGCATTGACCTCGGTGGTGTCGACCGTGTCGGTCGTGCTGGGCACGGCTTGGATCACGTCACCGATCGAGTACGGCACCGTCACCCGGCCGGCCGGGATCGGGGACTTCAGTTCTTCGCGACCGAGCGGGATCATGGTGATCGCGTATCCGCCCACCGGCGTGAGCATCCGGACCTCCATCTTCGTCTGGTCACCCACGAAGGTCTCTTCGTCTATCCGTGCGGTGACCTTCACCCGGTCGGGTTGGAGGGCCACCTCGGAGACCTTGCCGATGCTGATGCCCGCGACGCGAATGTCCTGACCGGTCTCGATCGCCGACGCATCGGTGACCTCGAAGGTGATCGTCTTCTGGCCCGGTGGGCGCAGGTAGATGATCGCAAGGGTGCCGAGGAGGGCCACCACCACCACGAGTACGACCACGCCGAGTACGCCGTCGTTCGACGTGAACCTGCGAATCCCTTTCTGGTTCATCGATTGCACAGGACCACCTCGCTGCCGGTCATCAGGATTCGGACGTCGGACGGGATGTGTGCGCGTCCGTTGGCGCACTGCTTGCTGAACGATGCATGGGTGTCGATGCCGCGCAGTCCGGCGAGTGCGTTCGGCATCAGCTGGAAGGACTTCAACGCTTCTTGCATGGACGAGAAGGTGGTCTTCAGGAACACGTCGACGTCGAATTCCTCGTTGACACCGAGCGCCACCAGGAGCCTCTCGATCGGTTCGAACAGTGCGGGGCCGGCGCTCGCGGTCACCGCGAATTCGTCCAGCACGGTCATGGCGTTGCTGATGGGTAGATCGACAGCCTCCAGGAAGCCCATGACCTGCGGCGACCGGCCGCCCATCGTGTCGGCGATACGGGCCAGATTCGACGTCAGCGTCGAGATGAGCTGCTGACGGTTCTCGGCGAACCTCGCCAGCTTCTGCGTGCTCTCCAGCATCGGCCCGAGTCCACTGCCGTCACCCTGGAGCAGGGCGATGGCGTTCTCACTGAACTGGTTGACCTCGTCGGCGTTCATCGTCGTCAGCACCGGCTGGAGACCGTTGAACAGCGATGTGATGTCGAAGGACGGGACGGTCTGCGCTGTTGTCGCATGGCTCACCATGCGCCCCGTCGTCTCACCGGGCTGCAGGTCCAGATACCGCACGCCGGTGAGATTCTGGTACTTGATCGCCAGGGTCGAGGTCGACGTCAGTTTCTGACTGTCATCCATGGTGAACTCGACGCTTGCGTAGGGCTTTCCGTCGTCATCGCGTTCGAGGTCCACCGAGATGATCTTGCCGATCCGCTTCCCGCGGAATCGGACGTCGCCGTTGTCGTGGAGACCCGATGCGTCGGTGAAGTCGGCACGGTAGGTGACCACACTGGCATCCACCGGATTGCGCATGGCGTTCACGACGAGCACGAACAGCATGACCGTCACCGCTGCGACCACCGCGACCTTGGCACCGGCGACAACTGTGCTGCGAGATGCCATCTCAGTTACCTCCTGCGCGTGGGCCGACTGCACGCATCTTCTCCAGCGGACCCGAGACTGCGGGGACACTGTCGAGCAGGAGGCGCAGCTGCAGCGTCTTGCTCGCGTCGTCGCCTCTGAAACTGTTGCGCAACTGTTCGATTGCCTTTCGTGTCTTCGCCATCGACGCGCCGCCGCCGATCATCTGCGGCACCGGGTCGATCAGGTACTTGAAGGACGTGACCAGGGGCGTCAGATCCGTCGCATGCGACGCGAGGAGCGTTCCGGCCGCGCCGAACAGCCCACCGGAGGCCACGTTCAGTGATCGGTTCATCAGGTCGTGATAGGCCTCGTCGACGCCGCGCGACCCGTCCGGCATCTTGTTGAAGACGCTCTCGGTGATCGCGTAGAGACTCTTCATGGCCTCCCGGTTGAATCCCGGGAACGCCTCGGCGAGGTCGTTCATCTCGCGCAGCAGCGTGCTGGGCATGTGCCGCTGGGTTCGGGCCACCTTGTCCGTGAAGATGATCGCGGTCTCGATCAGCGGCGAGAGACCGTCGGCGTACCGCATCACCTCGTCGAGGCTGTCGATCATGTCCCGCGTCAGGGTCCCGTCCACGACGATCGAACTCCGCTCGATCATGGTCGACATCGTGAAGTCGGGCGCCGCGGAACGGCGGACGGTCTGCCCGTCGGAGAGATGCGCCCCGCCCGGCATGGCGATCAGGTTCACCGCGGTGACGCCGAAGTAGTTCTGCGGCCGGTAGTCGACCTCGAACGAATCGGTGAGGCTCTCCGCGGCCTGGGCATCGAGCACCACATCGACGTGTACGACGTCGGGATCGGTGGAGTCGATGGCCGTGACTTCACCGACCTCCGCGCCGCGCAAAAGGATTCGGCTTCCGGTGTCCACGCCGGGTCCGAGGGCGGGCAACACGAGGTGCAGGTCGGTGCCCTTGGGCGCGGTGGCCCGGGGGTACACCACAGCGAACACCGTGACGATGACCACGAGCACCGCGACCGCGGCGATGCCGGCGTACACGAGAGTCCGGGTCTGGCCTCGAGCATCCCCGCGGATGAAGTCCTGACTGCTGTAAGACGACACATCAACCCCTGAACGGAAGGACCGGATTGAGGCCCCAGATGGCCACGGTCATGAGGAAATTGAGAACAACGATGGCAACGAGACTCGCGCGGATCGCCCGTCCGGACGCAGCCCCGACACCCGCCGGTCCACCGGAGGCGAAATACCCGTAGTAGCAGTGGATGATGGTGATGACCGCGCAGAAGATGAGTGCCTTGGCGACCGACGCCAACAAGTCGGGTATCGACACGAACTGGGCGAAGTAGTGGTCGTAGGTCCCCTCGGGTTGTTCGTGGAAGAGCTTCACGATCAGCCCACCTGTCAGGAAGCTGACGACCAGGGCCATGAGATAGCTGGGCAAGACCACGAGCATCCCGCCGATCAGCCGGGTCCCGACGACGAACGGGATGGCGCGCAGACCCATGGTCTCGGTGGCGTCGATCTCCTCGGAGATCCGCATGGCGCCGATCTCGGCGGTCATGCGGCAGCCCGCCTGAGCCGCGAACCCGATACCGGTGATGATCGGCGCGACGACACGGATGTTGCCGAACGAGTTGATGATCCCGGTGAGGGCGCCGAAGCCGAGCAGGTCGAACGCCATGAAGGCCATGATCGCCACGACCGACCCGACGGCGATCCCGAGGAAGAACATCAGGCTGACCACGCCACCGTCGACGATGATCGAACCGCTACCCCACGCCATGTCGTTCATGGTCTTCATCGTCTGCTTGCGGTAGTGCCGGATCGTCGTGGGCAGCAAGGCGAATGTCTTGCCCACGAACAAGACGATCTGGCCGAAGGTCGCGAACGCGGCGGTGAATCGATCGCTCACCGATCGGCCGACACGGGCCACGATGCTCGGTCGTGAGAGGGCTTCTGTCGTCATCGCGTCACGCCAATCGGGCCGGGAAGAACATGGCCTGCAGCTGACTGACCGCCATGTTCGTCATGAAGATGCACAGGACACTGAGGACAACCGAGGCGTTGACCGCGTTGGCGACACCCTTCGGGCCACCCTTCGCCTCCAGTCCCCGCAAGCTGGCGATCACCACGACGATGAACGCGAACAGGACCGACTTGAGCACGGAGAACATCAAGTCCGTCGGAGTCGCGAAGGTTCCGAAAGACTGCCAGAAGCTGGCCGGGACCACGTCGTTCACATTGGCCGAGATCGCCAGTCCGGCAGCGACACCCGACGCGATGATCATGACGCACAAGGCCGGGGCGATGGCGAGCATCGCCAGGAATCGGGGCACGATGAGCCGCTGGACCGGATTGACGCCGATGACCCGCATCGCCTCGATCTCCTCCCGGATGGACCGCGCGCCGAGGTCCGAGGCGATCGCCGATGCCGCGGCGCCGCTCATCAGGAGGCCGGCCGCCATGGGCGCGCCCTGGTTTACGACACCCAGGCCGGAGGCTGCGCCGGCGAGCGAGTTCGCGCCGACCTGGTCCATGACGCCGCCGACCTGGACCGAGACCTCCGCGCCGATCGGGACCGCCATGAGCAGGGCCGGGAGTGCGGTGACCTTGAACAGCTTCCACATCTGATCGATCACCTCGGCGCCGGCCAGACGCATCGAGATCGCGTCGGTGATCGCGAAGCGGATCATCTCCATCGCCAGTCGCGCCGAGCGACCGATGGTCGCCAGACTGCGGGTGATCCGGTCGATCACGCCGCCGCCCACCTTGCGGAGGGCCTCGGCCGATCTGATTCCCGGACTGCGCTCCCCCAGAGCACTGACAGTCATTTGGATCCTCTCGAATTCTCGCGGATACCGCGTCCGCCTCGGTTTTCTGCGCCACGACCGGCCGCCACCTGCCGGGCCGCGCGACGCTCGCGGTGCGCGCCACCGGGCTGAGGCGCGCGTGACATGTGGCCTAAAGCCTTTAGCTCAACTACTGTGATCCCCGCCACTTGCGATCGTTAAGAGGCTAGCAGACATAAGACGTATCTCGTCAAGTGTCAGCAGCTCTGCCATTCCGACGGACCTCGCCAACGCCCCACGACCCGGCTTCGGCGTCGGACATACGACCAGTTCAGACCCCATGCGAAACCCAGACCCCCGGAATCCGCACAGAAGCCGTGCCGGGCACGGCACCTGTGCGGACACACGGACAAATCCTCGCGTTCGCCCGCGGTCGATCACGCAATACCTAATCCTTGTAGTTCATCAGCCCATCAATCGCCGGAGGACCTTCTCCATGGAGCGTCCGTACGGCGGATAGGTGGCGGCGAGGTCCGGGCGGGCGGGTTTGCTCAGGACCGACTTCCGGTGACTGAATGTGTCGAACCCGTTCCTGCCGTGGTAGTTCCCCATACCCGATGCGCCGACTCCGCCGAACGGCAATTCCGGCACCAGCAGCTGATACAGCAGGTGGTTGACCACGACCGAACCGGACGACGTCTGCTCGACCACGAACTCCTCGACCGCCTTCGACTCGGTGAAGAGATAGAGCGCAAGGGGTTTGGGTCGCGCGTTGACGAACGCGGCCGCGGCCGCGACGTCGGGGACCGAGACGAGCGGCAGGATCGGACCGAAGATCTCTTCCTGCATCAGCTCCGAGCCGAGATCGGGGTCGGTGACCAGCGCCGGCTTGATGGTTCGCTTGGCATCGTCGATCTCGCCGCCGTACTGCCCACCACCGTGTGTGCCGAGAACGCGCCGCAGTCGGTCGACGTGACGCTGATTGACGATGCGGGTGGTGTCGTAGGCGGCGCGCAGCGGCAGCTCCTCGAGCAACCGCCCGACCAGCGCCGGCCGCACCGACTCCTCGACGAGGACATAGTCCGGGGCGGTGCACGTCTGGCCGGCGTTCACCGACTTCGCCCAGGCGATTCGACGCGCGGCGACGTCGAGGTCCGCATCCGCCGCGACGATCACGGGGCTCTTCCCGCCCAGCTCCAGCGTGACCGGGGTCAGATGGCGGGCACTCGCCTCCATGACAGCCCGGCCGACCGAGGTCGAGCCGGTGAAGAACGTGTGATCGAAGGGCTGAGCGGCGAGCGAGGCACTGACCTCCGCGTCACCGAGCACGACCGAAACGGCCTCGGTGTCCAGGTACCGCGGCAGCTGCTCGGACAGCAGCCGTGCGGTGGCGGCCGAGAGTTCGGACGGCTTGACCACCGCAGCGTTACCGGCGGCGAGCGCACTCACCAACGGGTGCAGGGTCAGCAGAAGGGGGAAATTCCAGGCGCCGAGGATGAGCGCGACACCCTTCGGCTCCGAGACCACCCACGCCTTGCCCGGCGCGGTCGCCGCACTCATCCGAACCTTCTCGGGCTTCACCCAACGACCCAGATGCGCGAGGGTGTGCCGGATCTCGTGGCGGACCGGTGCGACGTCGGCCATGAAGGTCGCCATGTGCCCGCGCCCGAGATCGGCTTCGATCGCGGCCGCGATCGCCGGTTCGCACTCGTCGATGAACCGCAGCAGTCCCTCGAGCTGCGCGACCCGCCACGACAGCGGCCTCGTCCGACCGCTGTCGAATGCCCTGCGCGCCAGCGCCAGAGCCGCACCCGGCTCACTGCGCGCCTCGCTCGTCGATATCTCGGTAACGCTCATCGGTGATCGTCGCTTTCTACGTGCTTCGAGGACCTGGCCCTCAGCTGGATGTGCGGTGAGCGTACATAGTGTTCAGACGTGATGTCAATCACTCGGGCGGCCCGAGTGGGACGATTGTCCCGGCCAGCATACAAATTGTCTGGATGCAACGTCTGGATTATGGTGACACGCATGATCGACTGGACCGTCACCTCGCACACCGAGACCCTCGAGACCGCGACGGGCGACGGGGTCGCTCGCCTGACGATGTCGCGGCCCGCCTCGCTCAATGCATTCGACGACGCGCTCCAGCGGGACTTCCTCGACGCCGTCGTCGCGGCCGCGGAGGACGACGCGGTGCGGTGTGTCCTGATCACCGGGCGAGGTCGCGCATTCTCCGCGGGCGCCGATCTCGCGCTCGATGAGATCGGTCCGCACGTCCGGTTGGCGCCGCGCACGGAGCGCGAGCTCACCCGGTTCTACAACCCGATCGTCCGTCGGCTGCGCGAGATGCCGAAACCCGTCATAGCAGCCGTGAACGGCGCGGCCGCGGGGGTCGGTTGCGCCGTGGCGGTCGCGTGCGACCACGTCGTCGGCGCACAGTCGTCGTCCTTCGCACTGGCGTTCTCGAAAGTGGGACTGACCCTCGACGGCGGGGCATCACTCCTCGTCGGGGCTCGAGTCGGGTTCGGCCGCGCATCCCGGATGGCCCTGCTCGCAGAGCGAATCGACGCCGACACCGCGCTGGCATGGGGCTTGATCGACGCGGTGGTCGATGACGACGATCTGTCCGGCCACACCGAGGCCCTCGCCCGAGAACTCGCATCCGGGCCCACCGACGCCTACGCCGCGACCAAGGCCAGCCTGAACGTCGCATTCCTCCACCGCCTCGAGGATTCGTTCGAGTCGGAGATCGCAGGACAGACCGCACTGGTGGACGGAGACCATTTCCGCTCCGCGATCACGCGATTCGCATCACGTCCGAGATCCTGAGCGCGCCCGCGCATCAGACTCCGCCGAGGTTCGGCGGCTTCGGACGATGTCAGCGGGTTCCGCTGTATCTCAACGGGTTCCGTAGATGGCCGCGTACATGAACCTGGCCACCATGTCGGTGACCGCGTCGATGTCGGTGAGATGCGCCTCGCCGGCCAGTGATCCCGCGATCGTGCGCTCGATGGTCCACAGGAGTGTGGCGGTGTACTCGCGTGCGGGAGGGCCGTCCGGCGCCAGTCCTCGTTCGCGATCGGTGAGAATGATCGACTCCAGAGTCGTCTCCATGGCATTCATCGCCGCGAGGTACTCGGCGCGCAGTTCGGGCAGGCGCGGCCATTCGTGGACGGCGTTCTTGATGACGGCGCCCGCGTAACCGTCGAGGTGCAGCCACTGCCCGACCTGCTCGAGGAGGGCAGACGGGTCCTGACGGTCGACGTCGGCGACCGCGGTCAACGCCGAGACGATGTCCTTGGCCGCCTCCCGGAACAGCACGACGAAGGCGTCTTCCTTGCTACGGAAGTAGAAGTAGAACGACGCCCGAGAGGTGTTGGAGTGCTTCAGGATCTTGGCGACAGACAATTGCGCGAGCGTCTCGGTCAGCAGCAGTTCCCGCATGGCCTGGAGGATGTTCTGCGCCGTCTCGGTCTCGGCCGGCGCATCCTGGGCGGCAGGCAACAGCTCTCGCGCGGTGTCGACCGGACGTCCCGCCTTCTTCCGCTTCGCCCGCTGTGCCGTTCGGCCGCCGTAGATGGCCGCTTCGTTGATCGCACTCAGAGACGTGGTGACGCTCGCCGCGGCGGGGAGCCGGTCGTCCAGCCCACGCGTGCTGACGTAGAAGGCCCGCTCGGAACCGCCGACCAGCATCGCGGCGAGCATGTCGGCGGGGGCGCCGTCCGGCGCACGACCCTCCGCTCGGAGGAACTTGATCTGTTCGGCGACCGCCGAGACGAACTGCTCGAACATCCGTTGCCAGGCAGCGGCGACAGCGGGCTTGCTGTGCATGTGCTCGATGACCGCACAGATGACCGCGCCGTGCCGCGACCACATCTCGAGCGTGTGCTCGAGACTCGAACCCATGCTGCGAGCCCGGTCTCGTCCGGGATCGGTGGACCACGGCGCGTCGTTCCCGTACGACTCGTCGAACACCTGTCCCAGAAGCGCCACCAGCACGTCGTACTTGTTGGCAAAGTAGTGATAGAAGTTGGCCCGGGAGAGTCCGGCCGTCTCCAGGATCTGCGCGACGGTCAGATCCTGGAGAGACGTGGAGGTCAGAAGCTCCTCCGTGGCCTTGAACACCGCGAGTTCCGCCGGGGAGCTTCCGTCGTAGTCACGGGGGCGCCGTCGCACGAAGGAACTCGAAGTCATCTCGCCATCATACTCGATGTCCGGACATGACGTCTGTCGCCACTCGGGTCATCCGACCGGGGCCTGCACCGATCGGACCCCGCTCAGCAGCGCCGCGTCGAATTCGTCCGGACACTCCAGCATCGGATAGTGCCCGACATCGAACTCGACGAGAGTGCTGCCGAGCCGCTCACGCACCCATCGCGCACCGCGAACCGACAACGCGGGGTCCGCCGTACCGATGATCTGCGTGACCGGTACCGAGAGATCGTCCAGCAGACGCGTCTGCTCGGTGCACATGAGCGTTCGAAGCGCCGCGCGGCCGGCCCAGCTCGGTGTCTGCAGCGAGATGCGGTGCAACCAGTCGAGGACGTGCCGGTCCGGCGAGCCCTTGAACGGGTCGCCGACGGCACGACGCCGCAACGTGACCCGATCGGCGTGCTCCGCCGCGAGCAGGCTCTCGAGGGGGCCGTCCGGGGGTACGCCGAAGGGAAAGTCCTCGCACCGGGCCGCCGCGACTCCGTTGGTGGCCACCAGAACCAGGGAACGCGCCAGGTCGGGACGTTCGCACGCCAGGCGAAGGGCGACCATTCCGCCGAGCGACCAGCCCACCACCGCAGCGGGGCCGAGCCCGCACTGTTCGATGACCTCGGCGGCGTCGCGGGCGAGAGAGTCGATGTCGTAACCGTCCAGCGGTGCGTCCGAGCGTCCGTGACCACGCAGATCCATGGCGACGACCCGATGGCCGCTCTCGGCCAGCACTCGTATCTGCCGGTCCCACACCTCGCTGCTGAGAGACCAGCCGTGGATGAGCAGGACGCCTGGCCCGTCACCGAGTTCGCGCACACCGATCTCGACACCGTCACGCACTCGCACGTGTCGCAGTGTCATGAGACCGCGCCCATCGACTCGACGAGGCTCGTTCGGGTTGTCAACATGAAGTCATCTCCTGGTCGTGAACGGGCGCGGTCGCGCCCGGCAAGTGATCAGCACTGAGCTGTCTCCGTAAAGCACTGCCGCAGTGGCAGTGTGGGTCATCGATGAAAGGTCGCGACCTCGGACGTCGACTGACGACCGGTCCGGTAGGAGTTGACCGGCGCGTCGTCGTCGGGATAGCCGAACGAGATCCCGACGACCACATGCCGTCCGGGGTCGAGCCCGAGTTGCTCACGGATGACCGGCGCCTGCGCCGCCAGCGCCGCCTGCGGAATGGTCGCGATCCCCGCGGAGTGGGCCGCCAGGACGAAATTGCTCACGAACAGTCCACAGTCGACGGCGCCGTAGGGACCCAGCGCGGCCTCGGTCGTGACGATCGCGACGTGCGGCGCATCGAAGAAGTCGAAGTTGCGCAACATCTGTCGCGCCGACCCAGCCCGGTCGGACTTGTCGATCCCGAGGCTCGCATACAGCTGCAGTCCACTCTCGCGACGGCGCTCCTGATACACACCCTGATAGGACACCGGGAACTCGATGTCGGGATTCTGTGTCGGCCCTTCGGAAATGGCGGCCCGGAGGGCCTCCCGGAGACGCACGGTCGCCGCGCCACTCACGATGTCGACGTGCCAGGGCTGGGTGTTGCACCAGGACGGCGTCATTCGGGCCAGGTCGAGCACCCGGTCGATCTCTTCCCGAGGCACGTCCTCCGACCGGAAAGCGCGACAGCTCCACCGCGACGACAACAGCTGACGCAACGTCTCATACGACGACGAATCCACGGACGACACCGACCCTTCGCCGGCCTGCGCGGACAACTGTGACATCTGAACTCCTCGATCCGTTGGGGCCGCCGCATCGACGGCGGCGAGGCCGACGGGCGACCATACAGGGAGTGTAGACATAGTGTTCAGTACAGTCTACCCTGTGCTGTAACGGCGATCACATGCGGTCGACGTTCCGAGTCGAATTCATAGGAGGCGCGATGACCATCACCGAGCCACATACGGAGAAGATGTCATTTCGTGGCGACCTCGACGTGCCGCCCGGGTTGCCCCGCGGCATCGATCTGGGACGAATTGCCAACAAGGACAGAGCAATCGCGATGTACGGGCGTGATCTGGTCGAGAAGCTGACCGATCACGCCCTCCTCGCCGACGACTATGCCTACGCGGCGATGCTCGATTTCAAGGACAAGTCGAACAATTCGACCTGGCGCACGTTCGATCAGGCGCTCGACCACGGGATCGACGCCATCGACGACCCCAGTCCGGGTCTCGTCGCGCTCTTCGATCAACTCGACCACATTCCCGAATGGGTGGATTTCGATCAGCTCTACCGGGGCGCGGTCGCGTTCTGGCGGGCCGGGCCCATCGTCCCGCCCGTCCTCGCCTGGGGTGCGATCGCCGGCGGGTTCTCGATGTACAGCGCCACGCGTCCCGTGCTGTTCAGCGGACGCCTCCGCGAGCAGGACAAGGTCGGCACTCGACTCATCGAGAGTTTCCGGTACGTGGTGGCCGCGTACACCCCGGGCGGGATGCAGCGATTCGAGGAGGGGTTCCGGCTCACCGCGAAGGTCCGGATGATCCATGCCGCGGTCCGGCACAGTCTGGGACGATCCGACCACTGGGACTGGGCCGGATGGGGCATCCCGATCAACAACCTCGACAGCATGGTCACCCAGGCCGGACAGTTCGGCGTCAAGTTCACCGACGCGGTCCAGTCGTCGGGGTTCCGTTACAGCGACCGCGAACTCGAGGACATCTTCGCCCTCAGCCGCTACGTCGGCTATGTCATCGGTGTCCCCGAGGACATCCTGCACACGGACTACGAGGACGCCCGCCGCAAGACCGACCTGCACACCCTCATCGAGTTGCCGCCCGACGAGCTCTGCCACGATGTCGTGCATTCGATCATCGAATACAGCGTGGAGAATCCCCCCGGGGACGTCGAGGTGCTACCCGGCCCCGTGGCGAAGTTCATGACCAACGAGCGCAGGCTCAAGCTCGCCTACGGACTGTTGCACTCGTGGATTCCCCCGCATGTGATGGACGCACTCGGCGTGGAGAAGACCGGGTGGAGGCACATCCTGCCCACCATCAGTCCGCTGGTGTCCCTTGCCGATCGAGTCGGACGGATTCTGCCGCACGACGACGAGAAGGCCGCCTTCACGATGCTGCGTCAGTTCAACGACGCCATCAAGCTGCCCGATGGCGCGAGCAAGGAGATGGCGGTGGCCAACCCGGACGAGGTCCACGCCGACATCGCCGCGAACAAGGGCGGCATGCCGGTGGTCGTGAAGCAGTGAGCGAGTCACCGACCCCGCCCCTGGCCGGCACGCGCATCATCGAGCTCGCGGGCATCGGACCGGGTCCGTTCGCGGCGATGATGCTGGCGGACATGGGTGCCGAGGTCATCACCGTCGACCGTCCCGGGGGAAACCCGTGGGCGGTCGGCGGGCACGGCATCCTGTTCCGCAGTCGTAGGCACATCGCGGTCGACCTCAAGACCGAAGCGGGTACCGATGTCGTCCGCCGCCTGTGCGCCGACGCCGACGGACTCATCGAGACGTTCCGGCCCGGTGTCGCCGAGCGTCTCGGCGTGGGACCGCAAGACTGCCAACGGGTCAATCCGGACCTCGTGTACGGGCGTATGACCGGGTGGGGACAGTCCGGCCCGATGGCCCAGCTCCCCGGACACGACATCAACTACATCGCCCTCACCGGGGCACTGCATCAGATCGGCCGGAAGGGGGAACCCCCGGTTCCCCCGCTGAATCTGGTGGGTGATTTCGGCGGCGGCGGGACCTTCCTCGCATTCGGCATGCTCGCCGGAATACTCTCCGCGCGAGCCGGTCACGGAGGACGGGTCGTCGATGCGGCGATGATCGACGGCGCCTCGGCGCTGATGGCCATGTTCCACTCCTATCGCGCCGAGGACTCCTTCGTCGAGGACAGGGGTGCGAACCTCCTCGACACCGGCGCCTTCTTCTACGACGTCTACCGAACCCGAGATGACAAGTGGGTCAGTATCGGTGCGATCGAGAACCAGTTCTGGCTGGAGCTGTGCGATGTCCTCGGACTGCCGGAGGTGATGCGACACGACCACCTCGACCCGGAACGGTGGGACGACTACCGCATCGTGCTGCAGAAGCGGGTCGCGGAATACGACCGCGCGGAACTGGACTCCGCGTTCGCCGGGCGGAACACCTGCTACGCGCCGGTCCTGACGATGTCCGAGGCCATCGAACATCCGCATCATCAGGCGCGCAACACCTTTGTGACCGTGGACGACGTCGTCCAGCCCGCACCCGCTCCGCGCTTCGACGGTCAACCGCCCACGGTTCCCCGTCCGCGACGCGCGCCGGGGGCCGACACGCGCGACGTGCTGCTCGCTGCCGGGTATTCCGAGACCCGGATCGAGTCCTTGCTCGCCGACGGCGTGGTCGACTCCACCCCATGATCTCGGTGGTTGCCCGGTCGACCCCCCTTCCCGGGCAACCACCGATTCACTTCCTCTACAGGCCCAGCGATCGACCGACGATCTCGCGCATGATCTCGTTGGTGCCGCCGTAGATTCGCTGCACACGTGCGTCGCGCCAGCGTCGCGCGACGTCGTACTCCTCCATGTACCCGTACCCGCCGTGCATCTGCAGGCAGGTGTCGAGAGCGGAGAATTCGAGTTCGGTGGTCCAGAACTTCGCGCCCGCCGCTTCTGCCGCGGTCAGTTCGCCGGCATTCTGTGCCTCGATACACCGGTCGACGAACACGCGCGCGATCGACACCTGAGTGGTGAGTTCCGCGAGGGTGAACCGATTTGCCTGGAAGCTGCCGATGGGTTGTCCGAAAGCCTTGCGCTCCTTCGCATAGGCGACCGCGGTCTCGACGGCGTGCTCGGCCTGTGCGACGGCCACCACCGCCATGGACAACCGCTCCTGGGCGAGGTTGCGCATCATGTAGTGCAGCCCCTTGCCCGGTTCGCCGAGAACGTCTGCGTCGGAGACCAGTACGTCCTCGAAGAAGAGTTCGGCTGTGTCCTGGGCTTTGCGCCCGATCTTCTCCAGCTTCCGGCCGCGTTCGAATCCGTCTTGGTCGGCGGAGACCACGAAGAGACCGAAACCTCCACCGTCGTCCTCCGGTATCCGTGCCGCCACGATGATCAGGTCGGCCTGGATGCCGCGGGTGATGAAGGTCTTGGACCCGCTCAGGCTCCAACCGCCTTCTCTGCGAACGGCGGTCGACTTGATGGCACGCAGGTCCGAGCCCGTACCCGGCTCCGACATGGCGATCGCGATCGCCGTGTCGCCGCTCACGATGCCCGGCAGCCACCGCTCCTGCTGCTCCGGAGAGGCGATGTCGAGGAAGTAGGGCAACACGATGTCGTTGGTCAGCGAGAAGCCGTCGCCGACGGTTCCGGTGCGGACCACCTCCTCGTTCAGGACGGCGTTGAACCGGAAGTCCCGCAAGCCGGCGCCGCCGTACTCCTCGGGTGCCGCGAAGCCGACCAGGCCCTGATTCGCTGCCGCGGTCCAGAAGTCGCGCCCGACCTCGCCGGCCGCTTCCCACTTTGCCGTGTGCGGTACGGCCTCCTTGAGCAGGAACGCCCGGACCGTGTCGCGGAACTGCTCGTGTTCGGTGTCGAAAATGGTTCGTTTCATGGTGATGTTCTCCTCGGAGTCCTCAGCGGAAGAGGGACTTGCCGATGATCTCCTTCATGATCTCGTTGGCGCCGCCGTAGATCCGCTGAACGCGGGCGTCCACATAGGCTTTCGCGATGGGGTACTCGGCCATGAAGCCGTAGCCGCCGAACATCTGCAGGCACCGGTCGGCGACCCGTCCCTGGACCTCGGTCGCCGCGAGTTTGGCCATCGCCGCTCGGTCCGCGGTCAGATCGCCGGTCGTGTGCTGTGACAGGCAGTCGTCGACGAAGGCACGGACGACCTCGGTCTGCACATACGCGTCGGCCAGAGTGAACCGGGTGTTCTGGTTGGCCGACAGCGGTTTCCCGAAGGCGGTCCGCGTGGACACGTATTCCCGCGCGAGCTCGATCGCCCGGCCTGCCGCAGCCGTACTGGCGACCGCGATCGTCAGCCGTTCCTGGGGCAGGTTCGTGACCAGGGCACGGAATCCGGCTCCTCGTTCACCGAGCAGGTTCTCCTTCGGGATCCGTGCGTCGTCGAAGAACAGCTCCGCGGTGTCCTGTGCGTGCATGCCGATCTTGTCCAGGTTGCGACCCCGCCGGAAACCGGGCGTATCGCGCTCGACGACCAGAAGCGACAGACCGCCGTGACGGTCACCGTCGTTCTCGGTCCGTGCGGCGACGATGATCAGGTCGGCGTTGATGCCGTTGGAGATGAAGGTCTTCGATCCGTTCAGCACGTAGTGGTCGCCGTCGAGGGTTGCCGTGGTGGAGATGCCGGCGAGGTCCGACCCGGTCCCCGGCTCGGTCATCGCGATGGCCGCGATGAGTTCCCCGGAAACCAGACCCGGCAGCCACCGCTTCTTCTGCTCCGACTCGGCGTAACGCTCGAAGTAGGGCACGCAGATGTCGTTGTGCAGATTGATCCCGAACGACATCACGCCGGCGTCGGCGACCTCTTCGGCGATGATCGCGTTGAACCTGAAGTCGTCGGTGCCGCCACCCCCGAACTCCTCGTCGACCGACATGCCGAGGAAGCCGTGCGAGCCGGCTCGCGTGAAGAGCTCGCGCGGGATGAGTCCCTCTCGTTCCCATCCCTCGTAGCCGGGTACGACCTCCGCGTCGAGGAACCGACGAAAGCTGTCGCGGAATGCTTCGTGCTCGGGTTCGTACACCGAACGCGCGGCGGGACGATTCACAGTGGAAGTCATTGGTGAGTGATCCTGTCTGTCGATCTGGCGAGACGATGGGTTGTCCGCAGAGAAGCCGCGAAAAATGCTGCGCAGCTGAGTCTTCCGGTCCCCGATAGTGCGCGGTGGAATCAGTCCCGGGTGCGACGGAGTCGGCCCGGAATTGTGATTGACACCACGTCTGAACAGATTGTATGGTCTAGCGTATGCCTGAGTCCAGTTCCCCCCGTCTCGTCCCCGACTGGAGCGACGCTCCCGAGGGTGCGTTCCGTCCGGACGCCGACTTCACCGACGACCAGGTCGCCGAAGCACTCGAGGGGGCGAACCTGCCCATCCTGCTGGGGTCGCTGGCACTGCTGACCGGTGACGACCGCTGGATCGAGGACCCGTTCCTGCCGACCGCCCCGCCCGATCTCGGCGACCATGACACCGGCGGATTCGAGGCCGAACTCGCGTCCCGCATCCGGCGCGAGGCGGCGGCGGTTCTCCGCTCGTGGCGCGACGGTGATCTCGAGGTCGCCGCCCCGCCGGCGCCCGAACGCCTGTCGCGCATCCTGTCGGTGATGCTCGCCGAGAGCTTGCCGGACGACTACGGACAGCTGCTGGGCGAGGAGATGGGCCTCTACCCACGCCATTCCGAACCCGCGAATACGCCGCCCCAGGACTTCCGGGTCGCCATCGTCGGGGCGGGGATCTCCGGACTCGCGATGGCGATCCGTCTGCAGCAGGCGGGAATCGACTACGTCCTCATCGACAAGAACGACGACGTGGGCGGTACCTGGCACGAAAACGTTTACCCGGGTTGCGGAGTCGACACGCCGAGCTATCTCTACGCACTGTCCTTCGACCAGAATCCGGACTGGTCCAGCTACTTCGCACCACAGAACGAACTCGCCGCATACTGGCGGGCACTGGCCGAGCGCCACGGCGTCCTCTCCCGCACGAGGTTCGCAACGGTCGTCGATCACGCCGAGTTCGACTCCACCGCGTCCCGCTGGACGCTCGACCTGCGCTCGACGGTCACCGGTGACGTCGAGACCCTCAGCGCCACAGCCGTCGTCAGCGCGGTCGGGCTCCTGAACCAGCCGAGCATCCCCGACCTGCCGGGCCTGTCGGACTTCCACGGGCCGGTACTGCACACCGCGCAGTGGGACCCGGCCGTCGACCTCCGGGGCAAGCGCGTCGCCGTCGTCGGCACGGGTGCGAGCGCCATGCAGTTCGTTCCGGCCGCCGCGGAGGAGGCAGCGGAAGTACGGGTCTTCCAGCGGACGCCGCAATGGGCGATGCCGCACCCACTCAAGGGTCGGGCAGTCGGCGAGACCGCCCACTGGCTCAACAAGCACGTACCGTTCTATCTGGCCTGGTACCGGGCGCGGTTGTTCTGGCGCATGGGCGACAAGGTCTGGCGGCTTCTGCAGGTGGATCGCGACTACCCGCATCTCGGGCGCGCGATCAACAAGGGAAATGACCGGCTCCGCGCCATGCTGACCGCGTACATCGAGAGCGAATTGGCCGGTCGCCCAGATCTTCTCGAGAAGAGCCTGCCTGACTACCCGCCGTACGGGAAGCGCCTGCTCATCGACGCCGGCTGGTTCCGGACGATCCGCCGCGACAACGTCGATCTGGTCACCACCGGGATCGACACCGTCACCGCGAGCGGGGTCCGCACCGAGGACGGGGCTGATTTCGACGCCGATGTACTGGTCCTCGCAACGGGATTCAAATCGGTGGACGTCCTCGGATCGATCACGGTCCGGGGCCGGAACGGGCAGACCCTCCGGGAGGCCTGGGGCGCCGACGACGGGCGGGCGCACCTCGGCATCACCGTGCCGGGCTTCCCCAACTTCTTCTGCCTGTACGGACCCAACACCAACACCGGCCACGGCGGAACCGTCATCGCCGGAACCGAGATGCAGATCCAATACGTGACGGCGCTGCTCAGCGCGATGGTCGACGAGGGATTGGAGACCGTCGAGGTCCGGCCCGAGGCGTTCGACGCCTACAACCGCGAGCTCGACGACGCACTCGAGGACACGGTGTGGCACTTCGGTGGCACCACGACGTACTACCGCAACGCGCGGGGCCGCATCGTCACCAACAGCCCGTGGCGGTACGTCGATTACTGGCGCCGGGTCCACGAGCCCGATCTGTCCGAGTACGTCACGACCCGCGCCGAGGCCACGGCGCACCAGCCGTCCTCCGACGGTGCCGAACAGCTCACCCACTGAGTCCAGTCACTCTCCCGTTTCCCCATCGCAATCGAGGCAGAACACGATGACCCAAGCACCCCAAGCCCCATCCGCACCCGTTGCCGCCCCGGGGATCTCGGCGACCACTCTGGTCGAGGCGTTTCAGGCGACGGCCGCAAGCCGGCGCGACCTGCCTGCCCTGATCGCCTTCGGCGAGGACCGGTGCCTCACCTGGTCGGAATACCGCACGGCGGTAGAGGACGTCGCGAGCGGACTCGCCGCCATCGGCGTCGGGCGCGGTGACACGGTGGCGATCATGCTGCCGAACAGTCCCGAATTCCACATCGTCGACATGGCGGTGCTGCACCTCGGCGCGACCCCGTTCTCGATCTACCTCACCTCCGCGCCGGACCAGATCAGCTACCTGTTCGACAACGCCGGCAACTCCGTCGTCGTCGCCGATCCCGCCTTCCTCGGAGTCCTCCAGCGCACTGCGGCGCCCGCCGTCAAGCACATCGTGATCACGGGTCCCGCCGACGAATCCACGGTGCACGACAACGGTCCCGCCACCATCACCTCACTCGACGATCTTCGTGACCGGCGTACGGCGGACTTCGATTTCGAGAAGACCTGGCGTTCGGTCGGTGCGAGCGACCTGGCCACGCTGATCTACACCTCCGGCACCACCGGAGATCCCAAGGGCGTCGAACTCACCCACGCCAACCTGATGTTCGTGATGTACACGTGCAACCTCCGGTTCCCGTTCGTCGCAGAGGGAGCCGCCATCAGCTACCTGCCCACCGCGCATGCCGCCGACCGGGTCTTCTCCCACTATCTGGCGACGGTCACGGGCTGGCCCATCACGACCGTCCGCGACGCGACGACCGTGTTCGCCGCAGTGGCGCAGGCGCGTCCCACCTGGTTCCTGGGTGTTCCACGGATCTGGGAGAAACTCCGCGCGGGTCTCATGGCGCGGTTCGCGGCGCTGCCGGACGGACAACGTGAAGCGACGTCGGACGCGGTGGACGCTGCGACCCGTCTCGTCCAGATCCAGCAGCGCCGGGAGCCGGTCCCCGCAGACCTCGAAGATGCGGTGGGTGCCGCGGACGAACGCGTCTTCGCCGGCCTGCGGGCCCAGCTCGGCCTGGACCGTGTCGAGCTGCTCATGACGGGCGCAGCGCCGATCGCACCTGCGGTACACGAGTTCTTTCTCGCACTCGGACTGCCGCTGCAAGAGGGTTTCGGGATGTCGGAGACCGGCGCGCTCGGGTTCACCAACATCCCCACCGACATCCGTGTGGGCAAAGTCGGCCTGGCACAACCGGGAACGGAAGCCAAGCTCGCCGACGACGGCGAACTCCTGCTGCGCGGCCCGCACGTCATGCGCGGCTACCGCAAGGCCCCCGAGAAGACCGCAGAAGCGATCGACGAGTTCGGCTGGCTCCACACCGGTGACATCGCCCAGATCGACGACGAGGGCTGGGTCACCATCGTCGACCGCAAGAAGGAACTCATCATCAACGCGGCCGGCAAGAACATGTCACCGGTCAACATCGAGAGCAAACTGAAGAGCGCCTCGCCGCTCATCGGTCAAGCGTGCGTGGTCGGTGACCGTCGTCCGTACAACGTGGCCCTCCTCGTGCTCGACCCCGATGCGGCACGCACTTTCGCCGCTTCGCACGGACTTGCCGACACATCGTCGGCAGACCTCGTCGAGAACGCGTCCCTGCGCACCGAGATCGACGAGGCGGTCGCACGGGCCAACGCGCAGCTCTCGCGCGTCGAGCAGATCAAGCAGTATCGCCTGCTCGCCGACGAGTGGCTGCCCGATTCGGAAGAACTCACCCCTACGATGAAACTCAAGCGACGCGGCGTCGCCACGAAGTACGCAGACATCATCGACGACATCTATTCATCCTCGGCCCGCTGATCTCGCGGCACTCGATGATCTGGAACAGCCCCATGAGAATTCGCGTCGAACCCAATACCGTTCGCGTCCACGAGCGAGCAGACCTGCGGACGCTGTCGGTCAGCACCACGCTGGACGGCACAGAGACCTCGGAGCAGTTGCGTCGACGAGGGATCGGCTATGTCGACGGCGACTCCGCACACATCAACTCGATGTGGCTGCAGTCCCTGGGCGAGGACCGACGATGGCACGACGACCTCCGCGAACTGTTCTCGTTCGCGGAATGCCATGGGTGGTTCGACGGTGTCTACCTCCGGGCACGGCTGGAGACCACGCCGGTTCCGGACGTCAGGCCGGTACCTCGGTTCAGGCCGCGGTCGCGCGCCGACGCGTCTCGGTGACCCGACGAACGGACTCGTCGCCGGGTCACCGGGAAGAGCGGAATCTACTGCGCTGTCAGACCCGCGTCGATGACGTGCTCCATACCGCTGATGTATGACGAGTCATCGGAGGCCAGGAAGAGGACCAGTTTGGACACCTCTTAGGGTTCGGCCATCCGCCGGAGGGGAATCGACGGAACGATTCCGCCGCCATCGGCACCGCTCGCGGCCGCCATCATCGGGGTCTTGATATAGCCGGGATGGACCGAGTTCACCCGGATGTTGTCGGGACCGTATTGCACGGCAACATGTTTGGTCATCCCGCGCGAGGCGAACTTGCTGCCCACGTAGGCGACATTCGGGGACCCGACGATGGATACCATGCCCGCGGTCGAGGAGATGTTGTCCTCTTCGCTGAGTTCCAGGGTGGGCGCGACCTCAACCCTCGACTCGGAGCGCTCGCATCGGGCAGTCGTCGACCGCCTCCTCGATCTGTTGGCGGTAGGCCTCGAGAGGTCCGGGTGGGTCGAGCAGATGCACCTTGCCGTCGTCACCCACCTCGAACACCTCGGACGCGGCGGCTTCACACGCACCCAGCCCGAAACAGGCCGGTAGGTCGATGGTCACCTTCATGTCGGATACCTCGGTACTTCGGGACGGGACGGTTACGGACGAACCCCGAGCAGGTGGTGCGGGGTCCTGGGACTCCCCGCACCACCAGGCTCGTCAGCCCGCCGATCGCATCGATGCCTTCGGGACCTTGCCCTTGTTGGCTGCGATGTCTTTCGTCAGCGTGTCCGGGTCGGCGACTTCGGCAGACTTCCCGCCCTCCGGCGTGGCGATCGCCGTGGTGAACTGCCTGAGGGTCTTGAAGGCCTTCGCCTCGTCGTCGTGAGGCAGCTTTCGCGCCACCCGGTCAAAGGCCTTGACCAGCGGGCGAACTGTCGGCAGCGCGAAACGCCACGGGGTGCGTTCCACGTCGAGCATCTCGCTGACGTAGTCGGGCTGCCAGTTCCGGATCAGCGCCCACGCCAGATGCCGCCGCCGCTCGGTGGTCATGAACGCGGCCACCGGTCCGGGCAGGATCTCCACGTCACCCGGCGGCTTCTCGGTGCTGTACTCGATGATCGTCTTGACCACGTCTCGGCAGAGGTCGTCGGCCGGCAGCTCGATGAGCTTGTGGAAGTTCACCTTCATCCGGGCGTCGTCGGGGTTTGTGTGCAGCACGGCCTCGGGCACCCCGATCACCCAACCCACATACCGGCACAACGCGAAGATGTCCTCTTCTTCCCGATCGCTGATGCTGATCCCCGAGGCGCGGACACCGTCGACGAACTGCGTGCCGAACTGTCCCGCCTGGGTGTTCATCGAATCGAGGTTGCTGATCGGCAGTCCCCAACTGGGCCAATCCCAATGCGGAGAATGGCTCAGCGTGTGCCGCACCGCCGCGTGGATCATGCGCACCTTGGCGGTCAGGCGAAAACCGTCCTGATCACGGCGCATGCCGCCGGGGGTGTGCGCGGCGACGACGTAGCGGAAGCTCTCGGTCAGTCTGCCACCGACGGCCGACTCATCCTTCAGACGGCCGCTGAACAGAACCGGCCGCGTCGAGCTGTACATCGAAAAGCCGGCTCCGATGGACGAATACGTCAGGACCATGCCGGCCACCGAGCCGACTCGCCAGTATGCGACGGCACCCCGATACAGCTGGTCGAAGTCCACCCAGTCCGGGATGTGGTCGAGCTGTTCGAACAATCCGACCAGGCCGTCCGAGGGATCGTCGAGCGAATCGATGCCGTGGTCGAGGGCCTGCTCGAACATCTTCCAGGACGCGTTCTTCGACTTGTCCTTGAAATCCAGGAATGCGCGGTAGGCGTGATCGTCGCCGAGGAGGGCATGATCGGTCATGCGCTCCACGTAGTCACGGCCGTACTTCATCACGGCTTCCTGTCGATTGTTGATGCGTCCGAGGTCGATGCCGCGGGGCAATCCCTCGGGCACATCGAGCGAACCCTCGCGTATCTGCGGAATGAGTTGAGCGGTCACGATATTCCTCCTTGCGGTTCTTGCGGCTGAGGCCCGGGAGCCGGGTTTGCGCGGCCTGGTCTGGACTATGACCTCGCACTGGTTGCGACGCTAGTTGTGCTCCAAAACACAGTCAACGTGTCCGAACACGGTGTATGGTCGGCCGTACACCGACCGTTCGAGGAGCACCCATGACCCGGAATTCGCCATACCCACTGTTCGACATCACCGGCGCCCGAGCGCTCGTGACCGGCGGAACGAGCGGAATCGGGCTGATGATCGCCGAGGGCTTCGCCGCAGCCGGCGCACGCGTCATCGTGTCATCACGCAAGCAGGCCGGCGTCGATGCCGCGGTGGCGCGGTTGTCGGAGTCGGGTTCGGCCACGGGGATCGTCGGCGACGTCTCCGATCCCGGATCTGCGCGCGCACTGGCCACGCAGGTGCTGGCCGAGGACGAACGACTCGACATCGTCGTGAACAACGCGGGCGTGACCTGGGGTGCTCCTCTTGAGGAGTTCCCCGACGCGGGATGGGACAAGGTGATGCACACCAACCTCGAAGGCGTCTTCCACCTCACCGTCGCACTGCTCCCCGGACTACGCAGTGCCGCACGTGAATCCGGTCGCGCCACGATCATCAACATCGGCTCGACCGATGGGATCAACGTGCCGGAGATGGACAGCTTCAGCTATGGGGCGAGCAAGGCGGGCCTCCATCACCTCACCAGGCATCTGGCGAAAAAGCTTGCCACCGAATCGATCACCGTCAACGCGATTGCACCGGGTCCGTTCGAGAGCCGGATGATGCGGTTCGTCACCGAGAATCCCGAGGCGCTCGACAGGGTGGTCGACGGAATCCCCTTGGGCCGCCTCGGCGAACCCGACGACATCGCGGCTCTCAGCATCTTCCTCGCCAGCGCCGCCGGGAAGTACATGACGGGTTCGGTGATCCCCCTCGACGGCGGGATAGTCGGATGCGGCAGTTCGGCGAAGCTGAGTTGAGCGGTGCGGGTCGCTCGCGGGTCGGCGCGAGGTCGTAGAGAGCCGAGGCCATCGGACGCAACCGTGGCCTCGTTCTTCTCCGCGACGGAGGACTTGTTGGCGCACAAGTCGTTCGAGGACGTGACGATAGCCGACATCATCTCCGGGACACCGCATTCCCGGTCGGCCTTCTATCACCACTTCGCCGGGAAGTACGACGTCCTGGTCGCCCTCGCCGAGCTCGTGCTCGCCGAGTCCTACGACGGCCCGCAACTGTGGGATACCGCGCCGGGTCGCGCCCGGTCACACGGAATGCGGGCGAGCATCGCGCCCACGCTGAACATGTGGGCGACACACGGCGGGGTCATCGGTGCGGTCGTCGAGCACATGCACTCCAACCCGGACGTCGAGACGGTGTGGCGCCCCACGTTCGACCGGTTCGTCACGGGGGTCGCAGAGCAGATCCGACACGAACGCGATTGCGGTCGCGCGCCCGATGGCGCACCGGCGGAGATGATCGCCACCGTGCTCGTCTGTGGCATCGAACGCGTCATGTACGTCTGCACACGCCGACTCGATCCGCATCTCCCGGCCCTCTCGTCCGCGGTCGACGCGGTGCACTGGCTCACCCGCTCGGTCCTGCGACCCCCGGACCCGACAGACGGCGCGACCGCGGATCGCATCACAACGCCCACGGTGGAGCGACCCGGGTGGGCCCGGCCAGAGGCCGAGCAGCCCGCCGCCGCGGAGGCCGACACGAGGTCGACCGCGATCCTGGACTCGCTCCGCGAATTGTTGCTGGAACTTCCTCTCGACAAGCTCAGCGTCGCGCGAATCGTGCAGCGGGCGGGTCTGTCCCGGTCGACGTTCTACTTCTATTTCGACAACAAGAACGCGGTGTTCGCCGAACTCTACCGAGAGGTGGCCGCCTCGACGGTCGAACGACTCAAGGCACTCGACACCATCGACCGTGCCGACAGATCCGCTGTTCGTACGGTGCTGCGGGAGTGGCTACGGATAGATGCCCAGACCACGTCGGTGATGACGAGCGCGCTGCTCGAGTGGCCCAGGCGGCCCGAACTCCGCGAGGTCTACCGGGAGGGGATCTCACAGATGGCCGACTATCTGGCGCACACGATCACCACTGATCGGCGATCCGGGATCGCCGTCGCCGGCCCGCCGGCCGACGAACTCGCCGCCGTGATCCTGTGGACCATCGAGAGATCGATCGCGGGCGCACTGGCCGGTGACGACAACCTCACCGACCTGGACCAGGTCACCGACTTTCTCGGAGAGTTGCTGACCACAGCTGTATACGGACGACCCTGAATCCCAGAGAAAGGCTCACTCATGCGCGCAGTTGTCATACCCCGGTTCGGCCCTCCGGATGTCCTCGAGGTCCGCGAGGTCGACGTACGTCCTCCGCGCGAGGGCGAAGTGCGGATCGCAGTGCGGGCCGCGGCCGTCAACCCCACCGACATCGCAACGCGCAGCGGTCTCGTGGCCGCCGCATACGAACAGTTCGATCCCCCCTATATCGCGGGTATGGATGCCGCCGGGGTGATCGAGTCGGCCGGCCCGGGCTCGTCGTCGAACCGGTTCGCGGTGGGCGATGAGGTCATGGGAATCGTGATGCCCCGCCGGCAAGAGGGCGGGGCGCACTCCGAGCTGATCGTGACGCCCGCGGCCGCAGTGGTACACAAGCCGTCGGCGCTCACGGTGGAAGAAGCGGCGATGCTGCCGATGAACGGACTGACCGCACTCGAAGCACTCAGCATCCTGGACCTGCAACCCGGTGCCACACTGGCGATCACGGGCGGGGCGGGCCATCTCGCCGCATTCGTGATGACACTCGCCCGACGGGCCGGTGTCCGCGTCATCGCCGACGGCCGTCCCGAGGAGGCGGACACCATCAGGAGTCACGGTGCAGACGAGGTCGTAGCACGGGGACCCGGTGTCGAGCAGCGCATCCGGGCGGCCGCGGGGGGCGGCGTCGACGGGGTGCTCGACACCGCGCTGATCGGCTCGTCGCTGTACCCGTGCATCGCCGACGGCGGCGTTCTGGCGTGCGTACGCACCTTCACCGGCGCGCCACCGGAACGCGGCATCCGGGTCCGCGAGGTGTGGGTGCGTGAACGCCTCTCGGACACTGCGGGACTCGAGCAGCTGGCCGCCCTCGCAGACCAGGGGGTCTTCGGTTTCCTCGACGTTGCCGGGCGATTCACACCGGACGAGGCAGCCGATGCCCATCGGATGATCGAAGCAGGCGGAGTACGGGGGCGCCCGCTCATCATCTTCTGACCGGCGGACGCCCCCGAGCTCGTTGGCCCGTCACATCGGCGACGACGTGAACCCGCCGTCGAGGACGTAGGTCAGACCGGTCACCCAGTCGCCCGCATCCTCGGCGAGATGGGTGACCGCACGGGCGACGTCGTCCGGCCTGCCGAGGCGGCCCTGGTGCTGGGTGAAGAACTCGTGTGCGTCGACGCCCCCGGACGCCGCCTGAAACGCCTCCATCAGATTGTCCGACAACGCGGTCTCGACGAAAGCCGGTGCGACACAGTTGACCCGGATGTTCGCCGGGCGCAGTTCCACTGCCGTGGTCCGTGTCAGATTGATGACCGCTGCCTTCGTGGCGGCGTAGCCGCCGATCATGGGCATCCCGTTGGTGCCGGCCGACGACGCGGTGTTCACGATGGCTCCGCCGCCGCGGGCGGCCAGATGCGGCACCGCCGCCTTGATCCCGTGGAAGACTCCCTTGAGATTCACCGCGATCATCCGATCGAAGTCCTCAGCGGTCAGTTCGGTGACCGGCGCGAGGATCGCGATGCCCGCGTTGTTCACCATGACGTCGAGGCCACCGAATTCGTCGACGGCCCTTCCGATCACCGCTTCGACCTGCGCCGCATCGGTGACGTCGACCTCGGCGCCGACAGCGGTGTCACCGATGTCTCCCGCGACCCGGGCCGCCGCGTCCCCGTCGATGTCGGCCACCAGCACCCGTGCGCCCTGTGCGGCGAATCTGCGGGCGATCGCCGCGCCGATCCCACCACCGGCACCCGTCACGACCACCGATTTGTTGTCGAAAGTTGTCATTTATCAGTCCTTTTCTCGTGATCAGGCGAGCAGCATGCCGATGGGGTCGTGGTCCTCGAGCGCGGCGCCGTAACGGTGGGCCATCGCCTCGACCACTTCGGATGGCTGCATCACCGTCGGGACACACATCCACGCGAAGCCGTGCAAGGTATGGAGTCGGTAGTCGTACCAGGCACTTTCGTCGTCCAGCCGCGGCCCGCCGTGACCGGCGAGCGCATCGATGTAGTGCCGCAGTAGTTCCCGCTCGCGAGTGCGGCGGTCGTCGATGGAGAGTGCCGAACCCATGAAGTAGGAGACGTCGTGTGCCCACGGCGCCAGGCAGGCGGTCTGCCAGTCCAAGAACGCCGGGGCACTGTTCGGCACGCGATAGAGCTGGGCGAAGTGTGCATCGCCGTGGTTGATGGTGTGCACGGCGGCGTCGTCGAGTTCCCACAATCTCGCGAATCCTCGTCGTACACGCGCATCGTCACGAAGGCCTGCCGACAGATCAGGAACTTCAGGACGCTCGATGAGCGGGTGGAACACCTCGGGACTCAACATCACGTCGAACGCATCGCGCGCCGCCTTGGCGCCCACCGGAAGCCATGCTCGCTCACCCTTGGTGCTTCCCCAGAGCGCCGCATGCCACTTCGCCTGGACCTCCAGCGTCGTCGCGATGTCGTCGATCGGCCACAGATCGGTCGCCTGACCGAACTCGGCACCACGTGCGGTCAGGTCCTCCATGATGATGACGCCCTGATCGTGCTCGGTCGCCGAATAGAAACTCGCCGGGACCTCGGCGGCGAAGTCCGGAGCGAGATCCCGGTAGAAATGACCCTCCAACTCGTAGGCCGGTCCCAGTCCGTACGCGCGGCTCCGTTCGTCGAAGCCACCCTTCACGCATACGTGAGAGGGGATGGCCCGTTCATTGATCGAGAATTCGAGCGTCGCGAAGACCTTGGTGGCCGAACCCCAGATGATCCGGGAGATGTCCACACCGAGGACGCTCACCGCGGCGTCACTAGTGGTCAGCGCGTGGCTGAACCACCCAGGGGTCAGTTCGTCGACCGAGTACGGGAGCTGGGTCGAATGTGTCGTGGCTTGCGTCATGAACGCGACCATACGCAGTGTCTATATATGGTGTCAATCACACTGCGGGGTCTGAGTGGCGTGGGTAACCGGCCACACTCAGGGCCGCACGGAGCGTGCCGCCCAGTCCACGATCACTCTCCGCCCGGCGTCAGGCATCGGCTTCGATCCCGGACACGCGATCCGGGAACCGCGGGGGCCGTTTGCCGAGGAAGGACTCCACACCCTCCTGCACGTCCGCCGACAAGCCGCGCCGATACAGGACCTCGGACTCGGCCTGGTGCGCCTCTTCCGGACCGGAGGCGCCGAGCGCGCGCCACAGCAGCGATCGCGTCAGTGCAACCGAGACCGGCGCCGTCCCTGCGGTCATCTCCTCCGCGATCTCGAGGGCTCGCGCGAGCACCTGATCCGCGGGCACGACCTCGCGCACCAGGCCGCGGTCGAGGGCCTCGCCGACCGGCACCATGCGCCCACCCAGGGTCCATTCCGCAGCAGTCGAGATACCGACGACCCGAGGAAGGAACCAGGTGGAGCATGCTTCGGGTACGAGCCCGCGACGGGTGAACACGAATCCGAATTTCGCCGTGTCCGAGGCGATCCGGACGTCGGCCGGAAGGGTCATGGTGACTCCCACACCCGCGGCGGGACCGTTGATCGCGGCGATGACCGGCTTCTTCGACCGGTAGATGCGCAGAGCCACCTGCCCGCCCGCGTCGGCCGGGAATGAGCCGTCGGCACCCTTGTCCTCGGGCAGGAACGTGTCGCCACCGCTTGCGAGATCCGCTCCGGCACAGAAGGCCCGGCCGGTTCCGGTGAGGACGACCGCTCGCACGTCGTCGTCTGCGTCGCAGGTGTCGAAGGCCGCGATGAGTTGTGCGCGGATGTCCTCGGTGAAGGCATTCAGTCGTTCCGGCCGGTTCAGGCGAACGACCGCAACGGCGCCCACTCGCTCGACGATCACGACACCGGACTCGGTCACCTGCGCCACCCCGGTCATCGGCCGCTCCACTTCGGTGCACGCTTCTCGGCGAAGGCGCGGGGCCCTTCCCGCGCGTCGGCGCTGGAGAACACCGTCCGGATGGCCGAGGCGTTGACCTGCCACGAATCGTCGTCCCACCCGCGCTGGGACTTCGACGTCTCGTGCATCACCCGCTTGCTCTCCGAGACGGCGACGGGCGCGTTGGCCGCGATCAGGGCCGCGAGTTCGAGTGCGACGGCAAGGGCGGTACCCGCAGGCGCGACCCGATTGACCAGCCCCAGTTCGTACGCCCGCCGGGCGGAGATCGGCGCCCCGGTGAGTGCGATCTCGGCGGCGACCTTCTGCGGGACCTGCCGGTGGATTCTCAGCAGTCCGCCGGCGGCGGCGATGAGACCCCGCCGCACCTCGGGCAGACCGACCGATGCCTCCTCGTCGATCACCGCGAGGTCGGCCGCGAGCACGATCTCGGTTCCACCGCCGAGCGCGAAACCGTTGACCGCCGCGATCACCGGTTTCGCGATGTGATGTCGCACGATGCCGGCGAAATCCCATTCACGGTGTTCCGGGTCGTCGATACGGTTACCCGCCGCGATCTCTTTCAGGTCGGCGCCGGCACAGAACGCCCGTCCCGCACCGGTCAGGACGACGACGCGCACCTCCGGGTCGAGCGCCGCCTTCTCGAGGGCCGCGCCGGCGCCGACGGAGAGTGCCGAGTTCACGGCGTTCATCGCCTCGGGCCGGTTGAGGGTGATGACCGCGATGTGTTCGCGCACTTCGTAGTCGACCACGGATGAACCGTGCCCGGAATCGGTCTCGCCTGCTGTCATGAGCATCCTCCTGGATTCGTGATCCGCACTCGTGGACAGGAGGGTCGCACGGCCCGGCATCTCGTTAAACCTTATTCTGTTAGATTAAATCCGACAACCTCGGTGCATTTGCCCGCGGGGTCGTTCAGACGAGAGGAGACCCATGGACACGCACCCGTCCGCCCCGACAACCCCGTTGCTGGACCTGTTCCGACTGGACGGACGCGTGGCGATCGTGACCGGCGCGGGCTCCGGACTCGGCGCGGGGTTCGCCCGTGCACTCGCCGAAGCGGGAGCCGACGTGGTCATGACCGGTCGCCGGCCCGAACCGCTGCGCGAGTCGGCCGACGATGTACGTGCGCTCGGCCGGCGCGCGCTCGAGATCCCGTCCGATGTCACCGATCCGGACCGATGCGACGAGGTGGTCCGGGCCGCGATGGAGCATTTCGGGCGCGTCGACATCCTGGTGAACAACGCCGGACTCACCCACTCCGCCCCGGCCACCCGCGAACTGCCCGAGGACTTCCGGGCGGTGCTCGATGTCAATCTTTTGGGCACCTACTGGATGGCGCGCTCATGCGCCCGGGTGATGGAGCCCGGATCGAGCATCGTCAACGTCGGCAGCATGCTCGGTCTCATCAAGTCCGCGCTGCCGCAGGCGGCGTATTCCTCGAGCAAGGCCGGTGTCGTCGGCCTGACCCGAGACCTGTCCAACCAGTGGTCGGGTCGTAAGGGAATCCGGGTCAATGCGATCGCACCCGGTTTCGTCGAGACCGACATGATCGCCGAGATGTCGGACGGCGCTCGCGCCGACTTCCTCCACGGCTGCCCCCTCGGACGGATGGGCACACAGCGCGAAATCGACGCCGCCGTACTCTTTCTCGCCAGTCCGGCCGCGTCGTACATCACCGGATCGATCCTGGCCGTCGACGGCGGGACCTCTGGACACTGACCGTTTCCCCGGCTTCACCGCGGCGCCGGGCACTTCCCGGCATCAACCGCACCAGCACCAGCACCAGCACCACAGGAGAACCAATGCAGACAGACCTCTTCGACGCCGACCACGAGCTGTTCCGGGATTCGGTACGCGCTTTCGTGACCAGACATGTCGTCCCCAAGATGGAGAAATGGGATGCCGACCGCCTGATCGATCGCGAGACATGGCGTGCGGCGGGAGCGCAGGGCATCCTCGGTCTCGCGGTGCCGCTCGAATACGGCGGCCCCGGCGAGACGGACTACTGCTTCCGCGTCGCCATCCAGACCGAGATCGCGAGAGTGGGCGCCTCGGCACTGCAGTCCGGTTTCTCCACCAATGACGACATCGTGCTGAATTACCTACTCCGCCATGCCGATGACGAGCAGAAGAAGCGCTGGGTGCCGGGTTTCGTCACCGGCGACACCATCGGCGCGATCGCGATGACCGAGCCCGCGGCCGGCAGCGACCTGCGCGCGATCACCACCACGGCGCGACGCGACGGCACCGACTGGGTCATCAACGGTTCGAAGACCTTCATCACCAGCGGCATCCTCGCCGATCTCGTGATCGTATTCGCCAGGACCGATGCGGATGCCGGCTCACGCGGATTCAGCCTGTTCGTCGTCGAGGACGGGACACCGGGTTTCACGCGGGGCCGCAAACTCGACAAGGTCGGCCTCCATGCCCAGGACACCGCCGAACTGTCGTTCGACGAGGTACGCGTACCCGCCACGAGCCTCCTCGGTGAGGAAGGATCGGGGTTCGCCTACCTGATGCAGAGCCTGCCGCTGGAGCGGCTCGGAATCGGCATCGCCGCGCAGGTGTCGGCCGAGGCCGTCTTCGAGTGGACCCTCTCGTATATCAAGGAGCGCAAGGCCTTCGGCAAGCGGGTCGGCGAGTTCCAGGGACTCGGGTTCACCCTCGCCGAACTCCGCACGGCGATCGAGGTCTCCCGGGCGTACATCGACCGGTGCGTGCGGGAGTACAACCGGGGAACCCTCACCGCGGTCGACGCCGCCAAGGCCAAGCTGTGGGCCACCGAACTGCAGGACAAGGTCATCGACGCGGGCGTGCAGCTCCACGGCGGATACGGCTACATGATGGAGTACCCGGTGGCGAAGGCGTACATCGACGCACGTATCCAGCGGATCTACGGCGGGACCAACGAGATCATGAAAGAGATCATCCACCGGGATCTGATCCGGGGTTAGGCGCCGGTCGCCGGACTCGACACCACCGGGTCCGGCGACATGCCTTCCGCGGTCAGCGTTTCAGCTCGGCCGCGGGCACCGCGCTCGGCATGAACGCCGGAAGCACGAAATCGCGCAACATCTCCCGATGCTGGGGGTCGTCGGGCCGATCGAAATCCAGTCGGCCGACGAGGATGAACTGGACCAGCGCGATCCACTCGGCGATCTTCTCCTTGTCGAGATCCCGCCGTATTTCGCCACGGTCCATCGCACGCTCGATGATCGGGTCCCACATCTCGGCGGTCAACCGAGCCGCAAGGCCCGAACTCCCGACCAGGGATTCGGCCAACTGCATGTGCTCCGGACTCACCAGGATCCGGATGAGCGGGTCGCGACGGCCTCGCTCGACCAGAAAGATCAGACCCTCGACGAGCTGCTCGGAGAACGTCTCGTGCTCGAGGAGATACTTGCGCGCCTTCTCGAACAGGGTTCGTGAGCGCCGCTCGATCAAGGCCGACATGAGGGCGTCGCGGTCCTTGAAATACCGGTAGACGGTCGGGCGTGAGACGCCGGCCTCTCGACCGATGTCGTCCATCGTCGTCTTCGCGACGCCGTACCGCTGGAACACGCGCTCGGCGGCCACCATGATCTGTTTACGGGCTTCGTCGACGTCCTCGCTGAGGACGTTGCCCGTCTTCCTTCGCGCCACGTCTACCTCCCGGGGACAATGATACAAGATACAGATCGCGTTCTGTGTCCGCGTATCGCGCAAATCGGGGACGGTCGTGCCATGCTACCCGCCGGCCTCGACGCCGGAGACGACAAACGACCGGGTCGTGGCGCTTGTGCACCACGACGCCGGCCGCTGCGGACTGGCTCAACGGACGCGATCGAACCTCGTGTCGACGTCCTTGTACTCGTCCCGGATCACGGTCTTGGCGATCTTCCCGCTGGGCAGACGGGGCAGCGGATCCTGCCGGATGACCACGTAGCGCGGAACCTTGAAGTCGGCCAGCACCTGCTTGCAGTGCTCCACGATGGTCGTCGCCTCCATGTCCTCGGAGACGGTCACGATCGCTGCGGGGGTCTCGCCGAATCTGTCGTCGTGCGCGGCGATGACGGCGACTTCCTCGACCCCGTCGATGGCACCGATCGCGATCTCGAGTTCCACCGGCGAGATGTTGATGCCGCCGGAGATGATCAGGTCCTTGAGCCGATCGACGAACTGGACCCGCCCGTCTTCATCCGCCACACCGAGATCTCCGCTGTGCAACCATCCGTCCCGGATGGCCTCCGCGGTGGTCTCGGGATCGTTCCAGTAACCGGGCGTCACACCCGGGCCGCGTACGACGAGCTCACCCTCCTCGCCCGGCGCGGCCGGCTCGCCCGCGGAGTTGAACACCTTGACCTCGGTGAAGATCGACCCGGTGCCACACCGGTCCGGGAACTCCAGGGCCTCCTCGCGTACGGTCGCCGTGGCCACTCCCCCGGCCTCGGTCATGCCGTAGATCTGGCGGAGCAGTACGCCCTTGTCCGACCACCGCTTCAGCAGTTGTCCGGGCACCGCCGCCCCGCCCACGATGGCGGTCTTGACCGAACTCAGATCCGCGTCGGCGAACTCCGGAGCCCGCGAGATGGCCTCGAAGATCAGCGGGACGCCGAAAATCGCCTGCACGGAATGCTTTTCGAGAAGTGTGACGGCGTTGGACGGATTGAGCTCGGGTTCGACGATCAGCGTGCCACCCAGAACGGTGGTGATCAGCAGTCCGTACACGAGCCCCGGGGTGAAGGCCAGCGGGAGTACCAGCAGCGTGGTCGTCCCCGGCCGGAAACCCTCCTCGGTCAGCGTGTTCTCGAGGACGATCGACATCAGGGTGCGGTTGGTGAGGATGACGCCTTTGGACAGTCCGGTCGATCCACTGGTGAACAAGACCGTGGTCGGCTCGTCGGGTTCGAGATCGACCCGGAAGTCATCTGCGCCACCGGTTCGCATCGCGTCGAACTCGGCGAACGGGACGACCGAGAACGGCGCGCCGACCGCCGAGGTGTCCTCGGCGAGCTGCTCGAACCCGGGTGCCACGATCACGACGCCGATCCCGGCATCGTCGACGATCTTGCGCAGCTCAGCGGGACGGTACCGGCTGTTGAGCGGCACCAGCACGCCACCGGACTTGAGTACGCCGAGGGCCGCGGCCGGCCACTCCAGCGAGTTCGGACCGAGCAGGCCGACGCGATCGCCGGGTGCGACCCCCTTGGTCTCCACGAGGAGGCGCGCGATGCGACTGCTCCAGTCCCGCAGTGCGCGGTACGAGAGCTCCGCGCCGGAGAACACCACCGCGGTGGTGTCGCCTTTGGTGCGGGCCCACCAATCGAGTGCTTTGCCGATTGTTGCGGTCATGTTCGTTCTTTCCTCTGTGTACCAAGGGATCTGCGGTGGATCGTCATTCGCTGCGAGGCGTCTGACGTGGACAGGATAAATCCGACGTTCGGCGGTCGGGACGCTTTTCGGCGACCCGACCGCGATCGTCAGGCGTTGCGTTCGGCGCGGCCTTGCGCGACGAGTTTCTTGGTCTCCCGGCGGAAGACCTGGTTGGCGATCTCGTTGCGACCGAGCAGCATGTCGCCGGCATCCGCGCTGCCCATGCCTCGCTGCGAGTCGCGCAGCAGGGGGAAATCCTCCTGATGCAGCACCGCGATCAGGATCTCCCAGTTCTTGTTCCAGATCCGGTCCCACTTCTCCGGCGTCATCCCGCTGTCCTCGACCTTCGGCACCAGGAGCCGCTGCTCCATCCGCGACTTCGTCGGGTCGGTGGGATGCGGCCGGAAGGTCAAGAGCTGGAAGTGGTCCGGCTGGCGCAGCAGGGTGCTGTTGGGCAACAGGAAGTGGGTCTCGGTGACGTACTTGTCGAGCGGGATGTCACCGGGGTCCTCTTCGAGGAACCGGTCGATCGATTTACGCGGCGCGATGAACCGGCAGTGCCGGCCGAAGTCCTCGAACGCCATCACGTTGGTGTGGATGATCTTGCCGGCGGTGTTCGGGTGGGCGTACTGGATGTGGTAGCCATCCAGGAACGCGTCCTGCATGATCTTCCAGTTGGTGGGTTCGTCGAATCCACCCGCCCGGAAACACACGAGTTTGTCCATCTCGTACTCGGCGAGCATCGGATCGATGTCGGGTCCGAGCCACGCCGCGACGTCGATCTCGGCGTGTGCGTTGTCCACCACCCAGATGAAGCCGTGGCGCTCTTCGGTGGGGATCTCGATGAGTCCGTGCTCTTTTCGGTCCACCTCGCCGAACGTCGCGTCGCGTGTGATCGTCCGCAGCGAACCGTCCGGATCGTAGGACCACCGGTGGTAACCGCACGAGAAGATCCGGCAGCGGCCCTTCTCGCTCTGCTCCAGCATCGCTCCGCGGTGCCGGCACAGATTCACGAAAGACTTGACACTTCCGTCCTTCTGACGCACCACGATGATGTTGTTGCGCGGCATCTGCACGGTGACGAAGTCATTCGGACGCGAGATCTCGCTTCCATGCGCGACGATCGACGGCACGCGACCGAAGATGTGGTCGCGCTCGTCCTTGGCGAGCACCGGATCGGTGAACTCGTCGGGCTCGAACTGCACGAGCTCGTCGAACTTGTCCGTCGTCTCGTTGCGCAAGAGTTCGAGCGCACGTCGGATTCGATCCTGACGGGGAAGCGAAGTGGTCATGATTCCCTCCGTGATGGAGCGGTTGTTGCGAGTGGGAGCGTGCTCGCCCGGGCCGGGACGACACTCCTTAAACCTACAGTAATAAGTTTTAACGAGCAATCGGCCGTCGGGCGGTGCCGCATCGTGCGCGGACGTGAAACCGGTGCGGCGGGCGAGGACGGCAACCCGCCGCACCGGTGGTCGACGACCGCTCGTCGAGGAGACCGGCGGTCAGGATTCCGGCGTGAAACGGATCGGCATCCGCACACAACCCCGGACCTGGCTTGCGTGGAAGACCGGCGGGTCGGACGCGACCAGCTGGTAATCCGGGATGCGACGGTGGATCTCCTCGAGGGCGATGGTCAGCTCGATACGGGCCAGATGCGAGCCCAGGCAACGGTGCGCACCGCCGCCGAAAGCGAGGTGACGGTTCGGTTTCCGGGTCAGATCGAGCTCGTCCGGTTCGTCGAACTCCTCACCGTCCCGATTGGCCGAGCACAGCATGAGGATGAGTTGCTCACCCTCGGCGATCGTCACCCCGCCCAGTTCGACGTCCCGCGTGGCACGCCGCCCGGGAACGACGGCGGCCTCGATGCGCAGGATCTCCTCCACGGCCGTCGGGATCATGTCCGGGTCGTCGACGATGCTCTGTCGCTGCTCGGGGTTGTTCACCAGGTGGACGATGGCCCACGCCAGCGAGCCCTGGACGGTGTGCAGTCCCGCGATGAGCAGCAGGAAGAACATCCGGTTCAGCTCTTCGTCGGTGAGGAGGCGCAGTCCGTCCTCCATCTCCACCTCGGTGTGGATGAGCTGCGAGGTGACGTCGTCACCCGGGTTCGCGCGGCGCTCGTCGACCATCTTCTGGAAGTAGCCGAGCATCTGCATGCCGGCGATGCCGCGCGCCTCGAGCGACTCCTCCTCGGTGCCACCCGGCTTGCCGAAGAGGACGACGTCGGTGGCCTCGGTGAACAGCGGTGCGTCCTCGATCGGCCAGTCCATCAGGGCCAGAAAGATTCGCGCCGGCAGTTCATGGGCGAACTCCGAGATGTACTCGGCCTCACCCTTGGGCGCGAAACCGTCGAGCAGATCGTTGACGACGACCCGGATGCTGTCCGACAACGTCTTCATGCGTGCGGGACCGAACAGCGGCTGCAGTGCTTTGCGGTAGCCGGTGTGCTCCGGCGGGTCCAGCTCGATCGGGATGAACTTGCCGAACGCCTCGTTGGTCACGAGGTTGTTGGGGTAGCTGGAGAAGGTCTCTGCGTCGCGCAGAACCTCGTGGATCTCGCTGTAGCGGGTCACGATCCAGTGGCCGCCGTGGGCGGTGGAATAGACCACCGGGCCCTTGGCCGCGAGGTCTGCTGCGAGTTCCTGGAATCGATCGATCGGGGCTGCGATGGACTGGTCGTACACGTCGAAGTCGACGGTGACGTCCTCGCGGGACCGTTCCGTAGTTGTCATCACTGGTCCTTGGGAGTGGGGGCTTCGGTGGTCTGCAGCGCCAGTGCGCGTTCTGGACACATGGCGACGGCTTCTTGGGCCAGAGCCGCTTCGCCCGGCGCGAGAGGGCGTTCGGGCACCACGGGGTCGCCCTGATCATCGGCATCGATCAGATCAGGGGCGACCCCGTAGCAGAGGCCGTGCCCGGCGCACGCCACGCGATCCACGGTGAGAGTGCTGGGCTGAGGGGACATGGTCAGGCGTTCGGGTTCTTCTGGTCGAGGTCCTCGGGGAACCACATACCCACGCGGGAAAGCGTTCCGCCATCCGCCGAGCTGATGACCTGACCGGACATGTAGGCCGCATCGTCCGAGGCGAGGAACAGGGCGATCTTGGCGTTGTCGACCAGTGACGGCGGACGGTTGAGCTTCAGCGGAATCGGGGACACGTACGGATCCCACGGTCCCGCAACCTCTTCGTAGGACTGCCCGACGACCGGCGAACCCGCGGGCATCAGGAAGTTGGGCGACATACCGTGCACCGGCGCGATGCCGTTCACCCGGATACCGTAGGGGCCCAGGTCGAGGCTCAGGCCGCGGACGAGGCCGTTGACCCCGGCCTTGGTCGCCGAGTAGAGCGCGATCTGGTGGTATGCGAGGAACGATGCGGCCGACGAGGTGGCGATGATGGTGCCACCGCCGTTGCGCTTGAGCGCGGGCACCGCCGCCTGGGCGGTGAAGATCACGCCGCTGAGATTCACACCGAGGACGTTGTTCCAGTCTTCTTCGGTGAGGTCCTCGAAGTTCACCTGCTCGCCGCCGGCGACGCTGGGGACGCCGCCGCGAGACACCACTCCGGCGTTGGCCCAGGCGATGTCGAGCTTGCCGAAGTGCGCGACGGTCTGATCGACCGCGGCCGTGATGTCGGGCTTGCTGGCGACGTCCGCGGTGATGGCGATGGCTTCGCCACCCTGCTGCTCGACGAGCTTCGCGCTCTGCTCGGCACGATCTCCGTCGATGTCGACGATGGCGATCTTGGCACCCTCGGCGGCGAACAGCTGCGACGACTGCCTGCCGAGGCCGGAACCCGCGCCGGTGATGAGCGCAACTTTGCCTTCGAGTTTCATGAGTTCGATTCCTTGCTTCGATGGAGAGAGCGGATGCCGCCCGAGATGCCTTCTCGGACAACTCGACACCGCGCGGATCACGGAGTGGTGGGTGATGCTGGAGGCTGTCCGTACTGTGACGCCCGCCACCCCCGTATCACCACGGTAAGCCGAAAGACATGAGACGTCAAGCGATATTTGTCAGCAGCTTGGGAAGTCGAGAAGCACGTTGCCGCACTGTGTTACGTCCACCGAGCCGAGCGGACGACGACCGCACGACACGGGATGAGGGCATGGCGAAACGGCGTGACAGAAGGCCACGCCGTCGCGTACGCGGACCTGCCGGCGTGGCGATCCCGGTGGGATCGCCACGCCCGCAGGTTTATTCGGTTATGGAGGTCAGGCGGACGGCTGTGGTGCCGGGAGATGAACGGTCTTCAGCTCGAAGAACTCCTCGAGCCCTTCGGGGCCACCCTCGCGACCCACACCCGACTGCTTGTACCCGCCGAACGGGAGCGTGAAGTCGATGACCGAGGTGTTCACGTTCACGGTTCCGGTCCGGATACGTTGCGCCACTTCGAATCCGTGCTCCACGTCCGAGGTGAACACCGCACCCGACAGGCCGTACTCGGAATCGTTGGCGATGGCCACGGCGTCGTCCTCGTCCTCGTAGGTGATGATCGAGATGACCGGACCGAAGACCTCTTCCTGCGCGATGGTCATGTCGTTGCGCACGTTGTCGACGATCGTCGGCTGGACGAAGAACCCCTGATCGCCGACGCGCTCACCGCCGTAGACGATCTCGGCGCCGTCCTTCTTGGCCGCCTCGATGTAACCCTCCACCCGGTCCCGCTGCCGCGCGGAGGTCAGCGGTCCCAGGAAATTCGTTTCCTCCCAAGGGTTTCCGATGGGAATCAGGCCCAGGGCGGCTTTGTACGCCTCCACGATCTCATCGTGGCGCGACCGCGAGACCAGCACGCGCGTCAGGGCGATGCAGGCCTGTCCGGATTGCAGGCAACCCGCCATCGGCAGGTTCTGCATCACCGTGTTCAGGTCGGCGTCGTCGAGGATGATGGCCGCCGACTTGCCGCCGAGCTCCAGCGAGACCTTCGCGACCCGATCGCCGGCGAGGTTCATGATCCGGCGGCCGGTCGCGGTGCTCCCGGTGAACGTGATGTGGTCGACCCGTGGATCGGTCACGAGCGCCTCGGACACCTCGCGATCGGCGACGACCACGCTGAGAACGCCTTCGGGGATCACACCCTCGTCGACGAGTTCACCGACCACGTCGGCGAAAACCGACGGCGACAGGGGCGCCTCGGGCGAGGTCTTGAGTACCACCGAGCACCCGGCGGCGAGGGCCGGGATCACCTTGAAGGCGATCGTCCCGATCGGGCCGTTCCACGGGATGATGGCCGCGACCACGCCGCTCGGCTCCTTGAGGATGCGGGAGATCCCGCCGTCGGCCCGCGTCCGATCCTCGCGGAGTGTCACCTTGCGAGCCTCCTCGGCCACCGCGCGGAACAGTCCGACCGTCATCTGCTGCGTCATCGCGCTCACCGGGACGGGCACGCCGACCTCGACGATGCCCAGCGTCGTCAGCTCGGCGGTCCGGGCTTCGAGCCGGTCGGCGATCGTGTCGATGACCGCGGCACGCTCGGCAATGGGCTTGCGCGCCCACTCACCCTTGTCGAAGGAGGTGCGGGCCGCCTCGACCGCACGCCCCATGTCCTCGGCCGTCGCGGCCCGGACCCGGGCGGCGGTGCGTTCGAAGTACGAGTCGACGACCTCGATCCACTCGTCGCCGGTCGATTCGACCCAGCGGCCGCCGATGAACACCTTCTCGCGATCGGACACGGTGGCGAGCGGATCGGTCACTTGTTCTGTGATTGTCATGAAAGGCAGTTCTCCCTCGAGGAATACGCGGCGACCAGCGCGGACCACACCGTTGCGCCGCCTGTGAAGCGGGTCACAACGCAGCTTAATAACCGAAAGGTGTTAGGTCAACAGCTGACATCTTGTGTCCGATGTATCGCAGCTTCCCGTGGGGGCACAGCCGGGGTGGATCGGGCGGTCGTGACCGATCGACGACGAGGGAGCGGCGCGGGCTACTCCACGTTGACGAGATAGAAGACCGACGACCCGCCGCCCGCGGCCTGCGGGGACGCGCCGATCTGGACCCAGTAGGTCGCGCCCTCCTTGGTCGCGGACATGACGACGACGGACTGGCCGCCCTCGGTCGACCGATGCGACTCGGCGAAGCCGGCCTCGGTCAGCGTCTCGGTCGCGGCCTCGAGTTGATTGCCGGCATTGACCGGACCCTGCACCGTGACCTCCCAGCCGTCGGAGCGACGGCCACCGGCGGAGAGCACGTGACCGTCGATCAGAGGCACCTGCGTGACCGGGAAATCCGACGGCAGCTGGACGCCGTCCGGACCGGCCTGTTCCTCGTCCGCACAACCCGCGACGAGGCCGAATACCAGCAGGGCAGCGGCGGTGATGACGGCGGTACGCCGGAGCCAGTCGAACCGGAACATACGGGCAACGGTAAAGTAGCGACCGCGGGTGTTCGCCCGTGACACCCCGCCGGGAGGAAGACGGAGTGCCCTTTTGATCACCGTGTTGGCTGCGTTGGCAGTGTGCGCACTCGTCGCGCCCGCAGTCATCCACTGGATGGGCACCCGCGGTTTCTACGTCCTCGCGCTCGCACCGCTCGGCGCGCTGATCTGGGTCGTCCTCAACTGGCCCCCGGCCGACGCGGCCGCCGCCCGAGTCGAGACGGTCAGCTGGGTCCCGTCGCTGCAGATGGACATCGTCACCCGCTTCGACACCCTGACCGCGATCCTGTCGGTGCTGATCCTCGGGGTCGGCGCGCTGGTGCTGTGCTACTGCGCGCACTACTTCGACGACGCCCGCCCTCGGGTCGCGGTGTTCGGCGGCGAGATGGTCGGCTTCGCCGCGGCCATGTACGGCCTCGTCATCTCCGACAACATGCTCGTGCTCTACGTGTTCTGGGAGCTCACCACCGTGCTCTCGTTCATGCTCGTCGGCTTCTACGGGGTGCGCGCGACGGCTCGACGGTCCGCCACGCAGGCACTGCTGGTCACCACCTTCGGCGGTCTGGCGATGCTCGTGGGCATCATCATGCTCGGCGAGCGTTCGGGTACCTACCTGCTCTCGGAGATCATCTCGGCCCCGCCGACGGGTGTCTACGTCGACATCGCGGTCGTCCTGTTGCTCATCGGCGCCCTCACCAAGTCGGCCATCGTCCCGTTCCACTTCTGGCTGCCCGGCGCGATGGCCGCACCCACCCCGGTCAGCGCCTACCTGCACGCGGCCGCGATGGTCAAAGCCGGTATCTACCTCATCGCCCGGCTGGCACCGGCATTCTCGGTGACGATCAGCTGGCAGGTCGCCGTGGTGGGACTGGGCATGGTGACGATGGTGCTCGGCGGCTGGCGCTCACTGCGCGAACTCGACCTCAAACTCATCCTCGCGTTCGGCACCGTGTCCCAGCTCGGGTTCATGGCGGTGCTGGTCGGCATCGGCGACGCGAACGTCGCCATGGCCGGCATCGCGATGCTCGTCGCCCACGCACTGTTCAAGGCGTCGCTGTTCATGGTCGTCGGCATCATCGACCACTCGACCGGTACCCGCGACGTCCGCAAACTCGCCCGGCTCGGTCATCGACTCCCGGGACTGGCCATCACCGCCGCCGTCGCCGGCGCCAGCATGGCCGGCATCCCGGTCACGCTCGGCTTCGTCGGCAAGGAGACCGCCTTCGCGTCGGTGTGGGAGACCGGGGCGTTCGTCTCGTGGCAGGCCCACGCCGTCGACATCGTCCTGCTGGTCGGCTCGATCATCACCTGCGCGTACACGCTCCGGTTCCTGTGGGGCGCCTTCGGTCGCAAGCTGCGCAACAAGCCCAGTCCGGCGGTCGCCAAGATGCATCCGCCGACGTGGCCGTTCTACTTCTCACCGGTGGCACTCGCCGTGGCCGGCGTGGCGGCGGGCGTGTTCAGTCCGCAGCTCGGCGACCTCTTCGAGCCGTACGCCGAGACCCTCGACGGCTACGGCCACGAACTCGAGCATCTCGCGCTATGGCACGGATTCGGACTGCCCGTCGTCTTCTCGATCATCGTCATCGTCGGCGGAGCACTGCTGTTCTTCGGGGTCCGGCGTGTTCGTGACCGGGTCTTCGGGTTCCGCCCGTTGGTGAACGCCGACCGCATCTACGACGCGACGCTGCGCGGCGCGGACACGGTGTCGCTGCTGCTGACCCGCAACACCCAGCGCGGTTCGCTCCCGGTCACGCAGGGCGTCATCCTGTGCACCGCGATCCTGCTGCCGACGATCGTGCTGTTCCTCGGTGCGCGCGACCGGCTGAACATCGACTACACGGCCACCCCGGTACAGGTGGTGATCGGCGGCTGCATCGTCGCCGCGTCGCTGGCGGCCGTCCTGCTGCGCAACCGCCTGGCGGCGACCCTCGTCGTCGGCATCACCGGCTACGGCTGCGCGATGCTGTTCGCGCTGTACGGTGCCCCCGACCTTGCTCTCACCCAGTTCCTGGTGGAGACGCTGACCCTGGTCATCTTCGTGCTGGTCCTGCGCAAGCTGCCCGCCGAACCCGAGAAGCGTCACGCCACCGGGTTCAAGCCGCTGCGCGCCCTCATCGGACTCGCCTTCGGCGCGATGCTCGTCCTCATCGGCCTCTTCGCGGCGTCCGCGCGTTCGACCGAACCCCTCCACGTCGACCTGCCCGAGGCCGCCTACGAATACGGCCACGGCGCCAACGCGGTCAACGTCCTGCTCGTCGACATCCGCGCCTGGGACACCCTCGGCGAGGTGTCGGTGCTCATCGCGGCCGCGACCGGCGTGGCGTCGATGGTCTTCCGCAACCGCCGCTTCGGAGCGGCGCCGCGAGTGGCCGACGCCGCGCGCCTGCAGTCCGGTGACAACGGGGACGACGACGATCAGGTCCCACCGGACCGCACCACGTGGCTGCTCGGTTCCGGATTGCGCGACCCGCGCCACCGGTCGATGGTGCTGGAGGCGACCACCCGCCTGCTGTTCCCGACGATGGTCGTGCTGTCGATCTACTTCTTCTACGCCGGTCACAACGCGCCGGGCGGCGGCTTCGCGGGCGGCCTGACCATGGGCCTCGCGCTCGTGCTGCGGTACCTGGCGGGCGGACGCTACGAGCTCGGCGAGGCCCTGCCGATCGAGCCCGGTCGCATCCTCGGCGCCGGACTGGCCGTCTCGGCGACGACGGCGATCGTCTCGATGTTCCTCGGTGCGCCCGCGCTCTCGTCGGCGGTCTTCGAGGTCACCGTCCCGGTCCTCGGCGACATCAAGTTCGTGACCGCCCTGTTCTTCGATCTCGGCATCTACCTGATCGTGGTCGGTCTCGTCCTCGACGTGCTGCGCAGTCTCGGCGCGCGTCTCGACGTCGAGACCACCATCGCGCGCACCGCGGCGCGTATCGAGAACAACCGCAACGGCAACTCCGGCACCGACAGCTCCGGAAACGGCGACACGACCCGCGACGACGCGGATGCGACCACCGGGCAGGTGAGTCGATGACCACCAATCTCCCGCTGATGCTCGTCGTCGGCGCGATGGCGGCGTGCGGCGTGTACCTGCTGATGGAACGCAGTCTGGTCCGGATGCTGTTCGGGCTCCTGCTGGTCGGCAACGCGCTCAACCTGATGATCATCGTCGTGTCCGGCGGCATGGGGAACCCACCGATCATGGGCCGGACGTCGGAGAACCGGCCGGGCGACGCGGACCCACTCGCCCAGGGCATGGTCCTGACCGCGATCGTCATCATGATGGGCGTCGCCGCTTTCGTGCTCGCCCTGGTCTACCGGTTGTTCGTGATCAACCGCGACGACGACGATGTCGAGGACGACGAGGAGGACGTCAAGATCCTCAGCGGGTCACTGGGCACGGCACCCGACCGCGATCGCAGCGACGATCCCCTGACCCACTCGGACACACCCACCGGCGACTACTTCGACGACGAGGGCAATCCCCTCACGCCGGAGCAGGCCGCCGCCCGCCATGCCGCGCTCTACGAGACCGACATCATGCCGACCGACTCCGACGTCATCGACGAGATCGGCGGCGCCGAGGAGGAACCGGACCCCGAGACCACTCAGCAGAGCGCCTCCCGTGAGGCGGGGCCGGATGTGTACGGCCCAGGAGAACTCGGTCCGGACGAGGTGGGCGCCAAGGCCGCCGTCCCGGCTCCCGACGGGTCCGGCGAGGACGACGAGGATCCCGACGTCATCGACCAGCACGAGATGCCCGACCGCGACGTGGTGGGGCCGGACAAGAAGAACCGACCGGACCACGAGAAGAAGCAGGCCGACGAGGACGGGGGTGACCGATGATCCCGCAAGAGTCGTGGATTCCCGTCCTGATCACCCTGCCGACACTCGTACCGCTCGGAGCCGCCGCCGTCTCGCTGCTGCTGGGTCGCAGTCCGAAGTTCCAGCGGTTCGTGTCGATCGTCGCCATCACGGTCGCCTTCGTCGCGTCGTGCATCATGCTCTACCTCACCGATCGCCACGGCACCTTCGCGGTCGCGATCGGCGGCTGGGGCGACAAGGGTTACCCGAACGGACCGCTCGGCATCACGCTGGTCGTCGATCAGCTCGCGGCGCTCATGCTGGTCGTGTCCACGATCGTGCTGCTGTGCGTCGTCGTCTACGCGATCGGCCAGGGCATCCGGGACGGCACCGCCCAGCAGCCGACATCGATCTTCCTGCCGACCTACCTCATCCTGACCGCGGGCGTGTGCAACGCGTTCCTCGCCGGCGACCTGTTCAACCTCTACGTCTCGTTCGAGATCCTCCTGACCGCGAGTTACGTGCTGCTCACGTTGGGCGCCAGCGCCGAGCGCGTTCGTGCCGGCGCCTCGTACGTGATGGTCTCGATGGTGTCGTCGCTGATCTTCCTCGCGGGCATCGCGTTCGCCTACGCGACGACCGGCACCCTGAACCTCGCCGAGATGGCCGTGCGCCTCGACGACGTCCCCGACGGAACCCGCAACGCACTGTTCGCGGTGCTGCTCGTCGCGTTCGGCATCAAGGCGGCGGTGTTCCCGCTGTCGACCTGGCTGCCCGACTCCTATCCCACGGCCCCCGCCCCGGTCACCGCCGTGTTCGCCGGCCTGCTGACCAAGGTCGGCGTCTATGCGATCGTCCGCGCGCACACGCTGCTGTTCCCCGGCGGTTCGATGGACACGGTGCTGATGGTCGCCGGACTGCTGACGATGCTCGTGGGCATCTTCGGTGCGATCGCCCAGGCCGACATCAAACGTCTGCTGTCGTTCACCCTCGTCAGCCACATCGGCTACATGATCTTCGGCATCGCACTCTCCTCCGACCTCGGGATGTCGGCGGCGATCTACTACGTCGCCCACCACATCCTCGTGCAGACGACGCTCTTCCTGGTCGTCGGACTGGTCGAACGACAAGCCGGCTCGGCCTCGCTGCGCCGTCTCGGCGGCCTGATCGCCAGTCCCCTGCTGGCCATCCTGTTCCTGGTGCCCGCACTCAACCTCGGCGGCATTCCCCCGTTCTCCGGTTTCATCGGCAAGGTCGCCCTCCTCGAGGCGGGCACCCAGGACGGCTCCGTGCTGGCCTTCACCCTCGTCGCCGGATCGGTGATCACCAGCCTGCTCACCCTCTACGTCATGGCCCGCATCTGGACCAAGGGTTTCTGGCGGCCACGCGCCGACGCCCCCGAGGGCGAGCTCGCCGACAAGGGTCCCTCCGCACTCATCGACGAGAGCACCGACGACGCCGCCTTCTCCGATCGTGAGGACGTCGGCCGCATGCCCGTGATGATGGTGCTGCCCACGATGGCGATGGTCGCCGCGGGACTCGTGCTGACCCTGTGGGCCGGACCGATCTTCGACTTCACCGACCACGCGGCCACCGATGTCGTCGACCGCGCGGTCTACGTCGACGCGGTCCTCGGCGAAGGTGGTACCCGATGAACGCCGAGGATCGCGGACAGGGAACGGGCGCGACGAGACGCCGCGCACCGGTGGTGTCGACCAAGGGCCCGGTCCTGTCCGTCGTGATCAACCTGTGGCGCGTGTCGCTGCTGTTCTTCTTCTGGCACCTCATCGGCGCCCTGGTGTGGTTGCGGTCGCACACCCGCCTGCCGAAGTGGCTGGGGAGCGACGGCCGTGAGGTCGCGGTTCGGCTGTGGACCATCGCGTGGCTGACGTTCGTCTGGGTCTTGTTGTGGGGCACGATCTCCTGGGCCAACGTGATCGGCGGCGTGGTGCTGGCGACCCTGGTGCTGACGGCGCTGCCGTTGCCGCGGGTCCCGGTCGAAGGTCGCATCCATCCGCTGTCGGTCCTGCAGCTGGTGTTCCGTCTGGTCGTCGACTTCTTCGTGTCGAGTGTGCAGATCGGCTGGATGGCGATCCGTCCCGGCCGGCCACCGCTCGGCGCCGTCGTCCGCGTACGCGTCGCGATCAAGTCCGACATGGTGCTGACGCTGGCGGTCGACTACCTCAACCTGGTGCCGGGCACGATGGTCCTGGAGATCGATCACCGTCGCCGGATGCTCTACGTGCACGTCTTCGACGTGCGGTCGGAGAAGAAGGTCCGCGGCTTCTACGATCAGGTCGCCTACGTCGAGCGCATGTTCATCAAGGCCTTCGAGCGCGACAGCGAATGGCATCCGAGCCCGTTCCACGGCATCGACGAGGACTTCCACCACGTCCGCGCCGTCGACCGCTCGGTGGACACCGCGCCGGCATCCGAGGAGGCCGAGCCGGACGCGCAGCCGGCCGAGACCGATCGGGAACGGGGGGACTCATGAGCTACGTGTGGCCGATCGCGGCCGCGATGCTGCTCGTCGCCACGGTGCTGACGATGGTCCGCATCCTGTGCGGCCCGACCACGCTGGATCGCCTCGTCGCGCTCGATGTGCTGATCGCGCTGTGCATGTGCGGTCTGGGGACGTGGGCGGCCTTCAGCCGTGATTCGACGGTGGTGCCCGCGATCGTGGCCCTGGCGCTGCTGAGCTTCGTCGGGTCGGTCGCGATCGCGCGCTTCCGGGTGCGGGACGACCAGACATGATCGTCGACATCATCAGCGCGACGCTGCTCCTCATCGGCTGTCTGATGGCGGTCACCGCCGCGATCGGACTCGTCCGGTTCCCGGACACCCTGAGCCGCATGCACGCAGCCACCAAACCGCAGACCTTCGGCCTGCTCCTGATACTGCTGGGTGCGGTGCTGCGGCTCGGCGACAACGTGGACAGCGGGATGCTCGTGCTCGCCGGGCTTTTCGCGCTGATCACCGCGCCCGTCGTGGCGCACCGGATCGGCCGGCTGGCGTATCAGGAGCAGCGGGCCCGCGACGGTCTCATCGATCAGCGGGACATGGAGTCACCGGACCGCGACTGAGCGCCCGACCCCCGCCGCACCCTCCGGATCGGGTGGCGGCGTTTTCTCGTAGGGTACGGGCATGGTCATCGCAGGTCTCGTGCTCGCCGCGGTCGCGGCACTCGTCCACGTCTTCATCTTCTATCTGGAGTCGATCGCCTGGACGAGCAAGCGCGCACGCGCGACGTTCGGCACCGGAACAGTGGAACAGGCGGGCGCGCAGCGAGAGCTCGCGTTCAACCAGGGTTTCTACAACCTGTTCCTCGCGATCACCGTGTTCGTCGGGATTGCCTTCGTCATCGGCGGATCGACCGCGATCGGCGCGACGCTCGTGATCACCGGCACCGCCTCGATGGCGGCCGCCGCACTCGTGCTGGCCGTGTCGAGCCCCGACAAGATCGCGGCCGCGCTCAAGCAGGGAGTGGTCCCCGCGCTCGGCCTCGTCGTACTCGCCGCCGGCCTTGCCCTCTAGGCCCGAACCGGCCGGAAAGCTGCCGAACGATGGTCAGGGCGCGTCGAGTTCGGCCACCACCGACGCGACCACCTCGCGCATCGACTGCGTCCGGTGGTGCACCGCACGCTGCCGCTGATAGCTGGCACCCTGCGAGACGATGCGGTCGACGCCCGCGAGTTCGTCGACGCAATCGAGCTCGCGCGCAATGGGTTCGAGGCGCTCGAGTAGAGCGCTGAGGTCGTCGGTCACGAGTTTCTCGGTGCAGTCCGAGTCGAGGATGACGATGGCATCGAGTCCGTATCGTGCCGCCCGCCACTTGTTCTCCTGAACGAGCCAGGGGGCCATCGTCGGCAGCGTCTCCCCCGCCGAGAACCGCCTATCCAGGTCGACGACGAGGCAGTGGATGAGCGCGACGATCGCCGACAACTCGCCGAGGTTGGTCATGCCGTCGCAGACCCGGACCTCGATGGTGCCCAGATGCGGGGAAGGTCGGATGTCCCAACGGATCTCGTTGAGATGGTCGATGATCCCGGTCGTCTTCTGATCGGCGACGAAAGCCTCGAACTGCGCCCATGTCTGAAACTGGAACGGTAATCCGGCGGTCGGGAGTTGCTGGAACATCATGGCGCGGTTGCTCGCGTAGCCGGTGTCCTGGCCGGCCCACATCGGCGACGACGACGAGAGCGCGAGCAGGTGCGGATAGTAGTTCAGAAGCGCGTCGAGGATCGGTAACACCTTGTCGCGGTGGCTGATCCCGACATGGACGTGCACGCCCCAGATCAGCATCTGCCGCCCCCACCACTGGGTGCGCTCGATCAGCTCGGCGTACCGGTGTCCCTCGGTGAGCAGCTGCGTCGAATACTCCGCGAACGGATGAGTACCCGCGCCGTACAGATCGACGCCGAGTTCCTCGGTCAGCACACGCACCACACCGAGCGTGTCGGTGAGGTCGGCGATCGCCTCGCCCGCGGTCCGGCAGATGCCGGTCACCAGCTCGACGGTATTGCGCAGCAACTCCTTGTGGATCTTGCCGGCGAAGTCGGGATGGCGCTCACCGACGGCGGCGAAGAGCGCCGCCGCCGAGTTCGACAGGTCGCCGGTCACCTTGTCGGTCAGGGCGAACTCCCATTCGACCCCGAGGGTGGGGGTCGGTGACCCGTCGAACTCGATCGGTGTCATGTGCGCGGTGGCGTCGGACGCGGCCAGGACGCCTAGCTCTGCTCTTCGATGACGCCGCACGCGATACGGGCGCCGGCGTCGCCTGTCTTCAGGGTGTCGGGGTTCGCGCCGCCGGGGTACTTATCGGCCGGGATGTTGCCGAAGTTGTCCGGCTTCTCGTGGATCATGATCGTCTTGCCGATCAGCTGCTGGATGGTCACGGCGTCGGTCGTGGTGACCGTCCGGCCGGTGTGGTCTTCGAGGATGTTGATCGAGACCAGGTCCCCGCTCGAGGGGTGATCGGTGTTGCCGTCCACCTGCAGGTGCCCACCCGCCGAGGTGAACGCCTGCGAACCGCCGGCGCCCGCGTCGCAGGTGCCGTTCTCGTGGATGTGCATCCCGTGGAATCCGGCGGGCAGGTCACCGGCGGTGACACGCACGGTGACGGTGACCGGCTCGGCGGTGTCGGTGGCCGCGGTGATGGTGGCCTGGCCGACGACCTTGCCGGAGGTGTCCTTGATCTCGGCGACGGCGATCTGGCCGCTCGGCTCGCCGTCGACGTCGTCTTCGGCGCCGGGCGGCAGGGGTTCGTCGGAGACGACGGGCGGCGTGGTGCCGGGGACATCCGTGGGTTCCTGGTCGGGACTACACCCGGCCAGTGCCACGCCGATCAGTCCCGCGGAGACCAACGCGGCGAGGGCGCGGGGCGCGGCGAGTTTGGAACGTCCGGACATGTCACTCCTTGGTTGGCGGACCATCGTTATCGGGATCGGGCTGCAATTTCGGGATCAGGGTGTCGTCATCGTTGTCGCGGGCGACGGTCTCGGGTCACGACCGGTCACGCGCCGCTGACCGCGGTCACCACGATCACCGGGATACCGCCCCGGCAGCGCGTGAACGTGGTCGGACGCTCCTCGACGGCGACCTCCCCGCCCAGCGCTGCGGCGACCTCGTCGGCCTGGGACTTGTCCGTGTCGTCCTCATGGAAGATCGTGTTCTCGCTGAACCCGCCCGCGGTGTAGTTGCCGGGTTCGGCCATCTGATAGCCCTTGGCCTGGAGCAGTTCGGTCACGTCGGAGGCCAGGCCCGCGACCTGGCCGGCGTTGATCACGCACAACCGCTTGCCGGTCGATGCCGCACTCGTGGACGGCGACGTCGAGGTGGGCGACGGCGTCACGGTCGTCGCGGCCTCGGTCGTCGGCGAGTCGTTTCCCGCGGTCGCCGCGGAATGCCAGCCGAGGCCGATGAAGACGACGGCGACTGCGAAGAGCATCATCGCCCCCGCGCGCAGCGGCAGGCGATTGGGCTCACGGTCTGCATTCATCACCGACGACCTTAACGCACCGTGCGAGGGCGACCGGGTTCAGCGTGTCAGGTGATCTCGAAGCCGAGACGACGAGCCGCACGGGCCTTCTGACGGGTCGCGCGCAGCCGCCGGAGGCGTTTGACGAGCATCGGATCGGCCGCGAGCGCCTCGGGGCGGTCCACCAGCGCGTTGAGCACCTGGTAGTAGCGCGTCGCCGACAACCCGAACAGCTCCTTGATCGCTTCTTCCTTGGCGCCGGCGTACTTCCACCACTGCCGCTCGAACGCGAGGATGTCGTGCTCGCGGCGGCTCAGGCCGTCCGCGCCGACCTCGTGTGGGTCGAGCGGTGCACTTTCTGCCCCGGTCCCGGCGTTCTTGTCGGGGGTGGGTTGATCGCCCTGTTTCTGGCTACGCGCAGCTGCGCCGTCCATCTCACTCCCTCAGATACAGTCAACGACCTCACACCACCGCTGACGTGCACCGATTCGCTGCGCGACGCGGGTGCAGACGTCTCCTCACGGCGACGAATGACAGCGGTGTGGTTCGCAGACAATCTAACCACGGCAGGCCGGTCCGATCGCGCTGTGACTCGCCACGGTGCGCAGTCCGCCCGTTCCGGGTGACGGCGCCCACTGTTAGGCTCCCCTTACATCTCCGTCCCGGGGATGCCATCGTATCGGGGGCACACAGATGACGACATCGGAATCCGGGGCCACACGGTCCCGTCGAGCACTGGTGGGAGCCATCGCCGCGCTGGCGTCGACGGCCGCGATCTCGTCGGCGGTGACGGCGCTCCCGGCGCCCGCCCTCGCGGCGCCCGCCGACCGCGTCGTGGTCATCGTGCCCGGTCAGCAGCTCTATGCGGGTGACGCACAGAACGAGGAGACGTTCCGTCCGCTCGCCGACGCGATCCGCGCCGACGGGAACACCGTGGTGTACGCGCACGCCGGTGGACGCGACGTCGCGTCCGACGCCCGGCTCATCCAGCGGACCGTCGCCCCCTTCGCCGGCACGGCGTCGTCGATCGGCCTCGTCACCCACAGCGCGGGCGGGCTCGGCGCCCGGCACTACCTCAAGTTCCTCGGCGGGTCCGCCGTGGTCGACGAGTACGTCGCCATCGGGACAGCGCAGTACGGCTCGCCCGGCGGCTGCGCGCAGCCGCGCGACGCCGGCTACGACACCTGCATGTACGCCGACGCGATCACCGCCCTCAACCGCGGCCCCGACGCCCCCGGACCCACCCGCTACTCGGTCGTGCAGAGCGACGGCGAATGGACCGACGGACGCCTCGACGGAACCGCGCAGTGCCGTGCCTACTCACCGGTCCCGCTCGCGAACACCGGTTTCGACCACACGATCGAGATGCGTGACCCGACGATCATCGCCAACGTGACGACCTCGCTGCGGGGGTCGTGCGCCGGCACGGTGGTGACCGAGCCGGTCGACAGTTTCGACTGGCAGTCGACGCTGTTCCCGGGCATTCCCGGTCCCGCCGGTGACGCCATCCGCGACGCCGTACCCGGCGTCGTTCCTGCGCCCTGAGCAGCGCTAAGGTGAGCGCCATGGCGATTCTCCCGATCTGCATCGTGGGCGAGCCGGTCCTGCACCAGCCGACCACACCGGTCCCTCTCGACGCCGACGGCCGTCCGTCGGATGAGGTCATCGCGCTCCTCGACGACATGTACGAGACGATGGACGCCGCGCACGGCGTGGGGCTGGCCGCCAACCAGGTCGGGGTCGGGTCCCGGATGTTCGTCTACGACTGTCCCGACGGCGACCGCACCGCGCAACGACGCCGCGGCGAGGTCATCAACCCCGTGCTGGAGACCTCCGAGATCCCCGAGACCATGCCGGATCCCGACGACAACGACGAAGGCTGCCTGTCGGTGCCGGGCGAGCAGTTCCCCACCGGTCGCGCCGACTGGGCGCGCGTCACCGGCGTCGACCGGACCGGCGCGGAGGTGGCCATCGAGGGCACCGGGTTCTTCGCGCGGATGCTCCAGCACGAGGTCGGTCACCTCGACGGCTTCCTCTACGTCGATGTCCTCATGGGGCGCAACGCCCGAGCCGCGAAGAAGGCGATCAAGCGGAACCAGTGGGGCGTGCCCGGGTTGACGTGGACGCCCGGCGAGGTCGCCGACCCATTCGGCCACGACGACGACTGATCTCGCTTCCGCGCGTGGAGGTCTCGAGGTCGGGTGCGGTAGTCGGCGACCGGGTGGTCGTTCGGTATCTGCTGGGCGATTCCACCCCCGCCGACTGGCGGGGCGACCCCGCGGCCGCCCAGTCGGATGTGACCGGCGTCCTGCTCGACGACACCGGCCCCCTGCGGATCCGACGCGACGACGAGGAGTTGTCCATCCCGTTCGACGCAATCACCTCGGTCCGCCTGTTGTCCGCGAAACCCGTGCGCAACAGTGAGATCCGCACCCTCGAACACGCTGCCGCCGCCGCCTGGCCCGGCGTCGACTCCGAGTGGATCGACGGTTGGCTCCTGCGCGCCGGCCACGGATTCACCAGGCGCGCGAACTCGGCGGTGCCCCTCGAGCGGCACGCGCGTCCGGACGCATCGACACTACGACGCGTCGGCGAGTGGTACGCCGATCGCGACCTCCCCGTTCTGCTCGCCCTTCCGGAACGACTCATCCCGCCGACCGCCGTCGCCGGGGAACCCGGGGTCGAGGTACAGATGCTGACCGCCGACCTATCGGAGCTGCACGCGCGCATCGGCGGAACTCCCTCGCACACAGTACGACTCGAGACCGTCCCGGACACCCGGTGGCTGGGCGCATATACCGGTGGGCGCGCGTCTGGTCGGCCCGAGGCCGCCGCCGGTGTGGTGACCGCCGGGGACGGCCCGCTGGCCTTCGCGTCCATCGGTGACGCGGCGGCGATCGGACGGGGCTCGGTGACCGAGTCGCCGGACGGACGCCGGTGGCTGGGATTGACCGCACTGTGGACCGACCCGGGCCGGCGCGGAGGCGGACTGGCCGCGTCCGTCGTCGTCGCCCTGACGGCCTGGGGCATCGGCCACGGCGCCGACTCGGTCTACCTGCAGGTCGAGTCCGGAAACCGGCTGGCCGGATCGTGGTACCGCCGCCTGGGTTTCGGGCTGCACCACACCTACCGCTACCTCGCCCCGGACATGCCCGGGTCACCGGGGAGCATCCGATGAGGATCGCCACCTGGAACGTGAACTCGATCCGCGCCCGGTCGGAGTCCGTCGTGGCGTGGGCGGAGAGCGCCGACATCGACATCCTGGCCCTGCAGGAGACCAAATGCCACGACGACGCGTTCCCCCTGATGAGTTTCCTCGCCGCCGGGTACGACGTCGCCCACATCGGTCAGGGCGCCTACAACGGCGTGGCGATCGCCTCCCGCGTCGGGCTCGACGAGGTGGAGATCGCCTTCGACGGAGTCCCGACACACCCCGTCGACGGCCAGCCGATCCGCGAAGCACGGGCGATCTCGGCGCGCTGCAAGGGAATTCGCGTGTGGAGCCTGTACGTACCCAACGGCCGCACCCCCGAGGACCCGCACTACGACTACAAGCTCGCGTGGCTCGAGTCCCTCCGTGCGCACATCGCGCTGCGGTTGGCGCATGATCCGGCCACGGAGATGATGCTCGCGGGCGACTGGAACGTCGCACAAACCGACGACGACGTCTGGGACCGGGCGTATTTCGACGGCCGGACCCATGTCACGCCACCCGAACGTGCTGCGGTGCAAGGATTCCTGGATGACGGCCTCGTCGACTCCGCGCTGCCGTACGCACCCGGTTACACCTTCTGGGACTACACCCAACTACGTTTCCCGCGCAACGAGGGCATGCGCATCGACTATGCCTTCTGCTCCCCGGCCCTGGACACCCGGATCGTGGGCGCGCGGGTGGACCGCGACGCCCGGAAGGCCAAGGGCGCCAGCGACCACGCGCCGGTGGTCTTCGACATCCTCGACTGAGCACCCGGACTCCCACGTACCCGCACCGCTGAACATCGAGCTTTAGGTTGTGCACAATTCAATTGCGTGATACTTTTCAGATGTGAACGAGTTGTCCCTGGATCAGCAGCTGTGCTTCGCCCTGTACAAGGCGTCTCGCGCAGCGACCGCGGTCTATCGGCCACTCCTCACCGAACTGGGGATCACCTATCCGCAATATCTGGTGATGCTGGCACTGTGGGACCACGACGGCCGATACGTGAGCGAGTTGAGCGACCTGCTCGAACTGGACAGCGGCACACTGTCTCCTCTCCTCAAACGGCTCGAGGCGCAAGATCTGATCGAGCGTCGCCGTTCGCGCGGAGACGAACGTCGGGTCGCCATCCACCTCACACCGGCCGGCAAGGCGCTGCGCGCACGCGCGCTTCCGATTCCCCGGCGTCTCACCTCGTGCACGGATCTGTCCCCGGAGGCGATCGACGACTTGCGTTCGAGTCTCGACGCCCTCACCGCGCAACTCAATCAGTGGACCTGAACCACGTCACACAAGGAGAACACCATGAAAGCGATCTACACCGCTGAAGCAATCGCCACCGGCGACGGCCGTAACGGACACGGCCGCACCAGCGACGGCCAGGTCGACGTCGCCCTCGCCACCCCGCCGGCCCTCGGCGGGTCCGGCCAGGGGACGAACCCCGAGCAGCTCTTCGCAATCGGGTATGCCGCCTGTTTCCACTCGGCCCTGCGCCTGGTGTCCAAGCAGGCCGGCGCCAACGTCGAAGACTCGTCGGTGGGCGCGCAGGTGAGCATCGGGGCCCTCGACGGAGGAGCTTTCGGACTCGCCGTGAACCTCGAGGTGACACTGCCCCATCTCGACCACGACCAGGCCCAGGAACTCGCGGACAAGGCGCACGAGGTGTGCCCCTACTCCAACGCCACACGCGGCAACATCGACGTCACCATCACGGTCACCGACGACTGAGCCCACCCGGGCGCGCGGCCTCGAAGCAGTCCGTCGACGACGGAGCGTCAGCGCGCCCGGCCGGTCAGGCCGGTCAGGCGAACGACTTGCCGACGATCCAGTAGGCCTGGGATTTCACCGATTTCTTGGTCAGCCCGTACTCGGCCCGGAACAGTCCCGCGACTGCGCGAGTGCTCGTGGAATCGAGTGCGACCCAGCCGAAATGGTCGGAGGCGTCGAAGGCGGCGGACCGAACCGCGTCGACGAGGTCCGAACCGTCGCGTCCGCGCGGGATCCAGTGGACCGTGTCCTGGTCACGGACCCGCAGCGGCAGCGACCTGTCGCTCTCGTGCTGGTATTCGAACCAGATCGTCGCGCCCGCCCCGGACTCGCCGAGCGTGTCGAGCAACGAGTTGATCGCGGGGAGTGAGGCGGTGTCGCCGGCGATGAGCCAGCCCGTCGGCGCCGGATCGGGGATGGCGAACTTGGAGCCCATCAGGGTGGCGCCGATGGTCTCTCCCACCTCCGCTTCCTGGGCCCACCGTGCGGCGGTGCCGTCGTGGATGGCGAACTCGATGTCGAAGGTGTCCGTGGCCGGGTCGGGATCGACGAGCGTGTAGCCACGCTGATGCAGCTTGCCGCCGTCGGCGAACCACAGCCGTACCCACATGGTCGGGTGGATCGTGGCGTCGGCGAGGAGCCCACCCCCATGAAAGCGCAGACGCAGGTAGTGATCGGTCACCGATTCCTTCGCGGTGACGGTGAAGGTGTAGTCGTCACCGCCCAGGATCTTCATGACCGCGCCCTGCCAGCCGCGCCCCTTGGTCGATACCTCGCTCATGTGGAGAACCTCTCTACAGTGTCTCTCCGGCCCGGTGATCGAGCCGGAGAGACACTGTCATTCTCGTGACCGTCGGCATGACACGACGCATCACGGAAAATCGGACCTACTCGAACGTGCCGTCTTCGACCATCTGGCGGGTCTCGAGGCGGCGGATCTTGCCGGACGTGGTGCGGGGCACCGAGTCCGGCGCGACGAAGATCACCTCGGCGGGCATGATCCCGCACGCCGACGCGACTTCGGAGTTGACCTCGGCGCGCGCCTTGTCGGGGTCGGAACCCTTGTACTCGGCGAGGATCACCAGGCCCGGGCGGGCCGACCCCTCGCCCCGCGCCATCGCCACGACACCGCCGCGACGGACCCCGGCCACCTCGGCGGCGGCCCGCTCGATCTCGATCGGGAACAGATTGCGGCCGGCGACGATGATGACTTCTTTGGCCCGGCCGCAGATCACCAACCGGTCGTCGACGAGGTAGCCGAGGTCTCCGGTCGAGAACCATTCACCGGCACCGAGATCGGCGTCCCCGAGGTACCCGCGCATCATCGATGCGCCGCGGATCTCCACGTGCCCGACGTTGCGCCCGTCGATCATCGGGACGTCGACGTTCGGCTCCACGATGCGAACCTGCATGCCGCCCAGCGGTTTACCCAGGATCGCGTAGCGACGACGAATCGGCTCGCCCCCGCCAGGCGGGGTCACGGTGACCTCGTCGTAGTGCGCACCCTCGCCGACAGCGGGCATCGTGACCGCGCACGCGGACTCGGCCATGCCGTAGGCGGGCGCGGCAGCGGACGGATCGAAGCCGAACGGGGCGGTCGCCTCGAGGAACTTGTCGAAGGCGTCGGCGTCGATCGGCTCGCCGCCGCTGATCGCGACGCGCAGGTGCGAGAGATCGACGTCGCGCAGCAGTTTGCCGTACCGGCCGAGGATGTCGTAGGCGAAGTTCGGCGCCGCGGTGACCGTCGTCTTGGTCTCGGTGAGCCACTGCATCCACTTGAAGGGAGCCGCGGCGAAGGCCGTGTTCGGCACGATGTAGGCCGAGATCCCTGTCGTCATCCCCGCGAGCAGGAACATCAGGCCCATGTCGTGGTAGAGCGGAAGCCAGCTGAAGCCGGTGTCGCGCGTGCGGTGAAGGCCGAGCCGGCTGACGAGTTCGATCGCGTTGGAGTAGACCGCCGAGGCGGGCAGGACCGCGGTCTTCGGGTCACCGGTCGAGCCGGCGGTGCCCTGCAGGACGGCGATCGTGTTGCCGTTGACGTTGCGCGCGACGAAGCCCGTGGTGTCGGCCCCGAGGCCGTACTCGCCCACTCGCGCGATGTGCAGCCTGCCTTCGACCTTCGACAGGAGGTCGAGCTGCGCGCCGCTGCCGAGGACGGTGCCGACGCCGATCGACACGAAACGCTGGTAGGTGTTCTGCGCCCAGCGCTCCTCGTCGGCCCCTCGGATCGGCCCCGGCAAGATGCTGACCGGCACGCCGGCGAGCCATGCACCCTGGATGGCGGCGATCAGATCCACTGTGGGGTCTCCGATCAGACCGAGGGCCTGCGGCTCGTGCAGTTCGCTGTCGGCGAGCAGTTGCACGGAGATCTGCTCGGCGCGGGCATGGACCTCACGCCACGGGGTCGTCACCCATTCACCGGTGTCGGAGTCGAGGACGGACAGACTCGTGTCTCCCGCCAGCATCGCCTCACGAACGGTGGCGGCCAACGCATTGGTCGAGCCCGATTCTTCCAGGATCACGCTGTTCTGCGACATTCTCGTTTCCCGTTCTCGCCAGCACGTGGCGTCGGTCCTTGTGATCGTCTTCCGGTCGGGTGAGCGACCGAGTGGTCATACCGCGTGTCGTCCCCGACCGCTGGTCATGGCGAACACGAACGTTCGCGCCATTTGGGTAGGGTAGCCTAATCTTTGTCGGACACAAGACCCAGATCCCGTCGATGTCACAGCGTGATCCGCATCATCCGATGGGACGATCGAGCCGAACTTAGGCTAACCTAATTTGCGTCGGCTCAGGGGGATCTCGCCGGCATGCCCAGGGATTGGGCAGAGCGGTTAGTTAGTATAACCTACCCTAAATGCGGGTTTCCCCAGCCTGAGTAACCATGTCACCGAACTGCGAGAGGCACGCCGGCTGATGGCCACGAATTCCCAGACCACGGACCTCACCACCGCGGCCGACGTCGTCGCCGAGGTGGCCCAGGCCCTCGGCCTGACGCCCGAGTCGATCGACCCGGAG
>NZ_LIYC01000028.1:0-61909 GCF_001418765.1 Gordonia sp. HS-NH1 | reverse complement strand
GGCTCGTCGCTTGCGCTCCTCACACCTCAGGGAACAGGCGGGGGTGTGGGTTCTGCGGTTCTTTCGGATCAGGGAGCGGTGGGAGCTCGTGGCTAGATCGGCATCAGGAAGTGCTTGCGCGGGGTCTTGAGGACCTCCTTGTCGCGCAACTGCGCCAACGCCTTCCGGAGCTGCAGACGGGTCTCGGCGGGTTCGATGACCGCGTCGACGTAGCCGCGCTCGGCGGCGAGATACGGCGTGGCCATCATCGTGTTGTAGAAATCGATGAACTCACGACGGATCTTGTCCGCCTCGGCGGCCGACAGCCCCTCGGTCTGGCGTCGGGTCAGCACGGCAGCAGCCGATTCCGCGCCCATGACCGCGATCTTCGCTGTGGGCCAAGCGAAGTTGACGTCGGCACCGAGGTGCTTGCTGCCCATCACCGCGTAGGCGCCGCCGTAGGCCTTGCGCAGCACCACCGTCACCTTGGGCACGTCGGCCTCGACGTAGGCGTACAGGAATCGCCCCGAGCGCCGGATGGTGCCCTTCTGTTCCTCGGCAAGACCCGGCAGGATGCCCGGCGTGTCCACCAGGAAGACGAGCGGGATGCTGAAGGCGTTGCAGATGCGGACGAAGCGGGTCGCCTTCTCCGACGAGTCGGTGTCGAGTACACCCGACATCACGCTCGGCTGATTGGCGACAACACCCACCGACCGGCCGTCCACGCGGGCGTACCCGGTGATGATGTTGGGCGCGAACAACTCTCCGACCTCGTGGAAAGCGCCGTCGTCGAACAGCTTGATGATGATGTCGTGCATGTCGTACCCGGCGTTGTCGTTGTCGGGCATGAAGTCGTTGAGCGACAGGTCGGACTCGGTGATCTCCGGTTCCAGACCCGGGTTGATCACCGGCGGCCGCTCGTAGGCACTCGACGGCATGTACTGCAGGTACTCACGGACCCAGTCGAACGCGGCCTTCTCGTCGGTGGCGACGTGATGGATGTTGCCCCACCGCGCCTGATTGTGTGCGCTGCCGAGGTCTTCGGCCGAGATCTCCTCGCCGTTCACCTGTTTCAGCACATCGGGGCCGGTGACGAACATGTACGACTTGTCCTCCACGGCCACCAGGATGTCGGTGTTCGCCGGGGTGTACACCGCGCCGCCGGCGCACTTGCCGAGGATCACCGACACCTGCGGCGCGAGACCCGACAGCAGGTCGTTGCGACGACCCATCTCGGCGTACCACGCGAGCGAGGTGACCGCGTCCTGGATGCGCGCACCGGCGGAGTCGTTGATACCCACCATCGGACAACCGATCTTGCCGGCCCATTCCATCAGCGAGGCGACCTTGCGGCCGAACATCTCGCCGACGGTCCCGCCGAAGACCGACTGGTCGTGGGAGAACGCCGCGACCGGACGACCGTGCACCAGTCCGTGTCCGGTGACCACGCCGTCGCCGTAACCGCTCTCGGCCGCACCCGGCATCTTGGCCAGCGCGCCGATCTCGACGAAGGTCCCCGGATCGAAGAGCATGCTCAGACGCTCACGCGGAGAACAGATCCCCTTCGCGGCGCGTTTCGCGAGCGCCTTCTCGCCTCCCGGTTCGCGGGCGGCCTCCAGTTTCTGACGGAGGTCGGCGAGCTTGCCTGCGGTGGTGTCAGTCACGGTCCTTCTTCCTACTTACCAAGCCGGGCGACCCGATCGGCGAGATCAGCACCGATCTTGCCGATGTACGGCTCGTCGACGATCGACAGGTGGTCACCGCCGACGTGGATGATCTCCAGGTCGTCGACCACCTCGCCCCAGCGTCCGTCCTCGTCGATCTCGGCCCACTGCGGCTCGAGTTCGATTGCGCCTGCGTGCATCTTGTCGGCCCGGTACAGGACGACCTTGCCGTCATACGGTTGCGGCGCGATGCTGCTCAGCACGCGGTTCTCGATGAACGAGGTCCGCTGGTGCTCGATGATGCCGCCGGGGATCTTGGTGCCCGACATCGACATCATCTCCATGATGATCGCGAACTGGCCCTCGTCGTCGGCCTCGACGAGTCGATCCATCGGGATCGGCACCTCGGGGTCGAGATCGTAGTTGCGGATCGCGAAATCCTTCCAGCGCTCGAGTCGGGCCCGCTTGCTGTCGGGGGTCTCGGTCATGTCCGCGCGCGGACGCACCACGTCGATGAGCCCGACGAAGGCGACCTCTTCTCCGGCCTCGCGCAGCAGTTGCGCGACGCCGTAGGCCAGGGCTCCGCCGAAGGACCAGCCGACCAGCACGTACGGCCCATGGGGCTGCAGTTCGCGGAGCCGCGGAAGGTACTCGCGCACACGCTCTTCGATCGTCCCTTCGATCCCGCGGTCGAAGCCGATGACGGGCCGGTCCTCAGGAAGACGCTTGAGGAGGGCCTCGTATGCCGACGTGTTGCCGCCCGCGGGATGGAACAGCAGGATCGGTGTCGGGTCGCCCGCAGACGGGTCGTAGACCTTCTTGCCGTCCGGGACCAGGCGCAGATACCGCAGGAACCCATCGGTCGACGCACCGGCGTCGAGGTGGTCGCGAACGTAGTTCGCCATCTCCTCGATCGTCTCCGAGTCCAGGATGTCCTCGACGTCGATGTCCCCGCCGGTGCGCTCGTTTAGCCGGTCGGTGAGCTGCTGTGCGACGTCCTCCGACAGGACCGGCAGCTTGTTGAAGATGCCACCGGCCGAGGCCTTGGTCACGACCGCGTAGGTGCCGAACGTCAGGCGTTCGGCCGCATCGCGTGGTGGCACATCCGAACCCGCGGCCTCGGCGACCGCGCGCTGCGAGGTGATGTCGGTGGCCGGTGCGGGCGAGTCGGCCTGTACCGGCCGGCTCGGCACCTCGGGCGCCGGCGAGTTCGCCACCGCCTCCTCGACGTCGGCGACGTCTTCGGCGACATGCCGCTTCGGCTCCGGCGACTCCTCGGTCGGTTCCACGGACTCGGCCGCGGTGGCGGGAGCCGGTGCGTCCGCACCCTTGGCGTTCTGCTCGTCGATGTAGGCGTTGAGCGCGGCAGTGTCGAGTTCGCCTCCGCCGGCGGCGTTCTGGGCGAGATCGTCGAGCTGGTCGCGATGCTCGACCGCGAACTCGACGAACTTCTGCACGTCGGCCAGATTGGCCTGCCGCATCGCCTGCAGCTGCAGCTGGGGGATGTCGAACTCGTACTCCACCCGGTTCTTGATGCGGACCGCCATCAACGAATCCAGACCGAGCTCGATCAGCGGGATCTCGCGCGGCAGGTCCTCGGGGTCGTATCCCATGGACTCACCGACGATGACCGCCAGCCGATCTCCGACCGACTCACCCGATTCGGGACTCCACCGGTTGCCGATGTCGTCGACGACCTCGTCCTCGACGATCACGGTGTCATCGGCGAACACCTCGGCGCCCGACGGCTTCTCCGCCGCGGGTGCCTGGGTGACCGCACCCGCTGCGTCGTCGAGATCACCCGTGACCGCGGCCTCGAACAGTAACTGGAAGTTCTTGTCCGCCTTCGCATGCACACTCACCGCAGCACCACCGGGGTGCGGACTGAGCGTCGTCGTCAGGGTTCCCGAGGTGGGGATGTCGCCATGGGCGACCGACGCCCCGACGCCGGCATTCGTCAGCACCTGCGCCGCCGCGGCCCGCACCAGTTCGCGAGGATCGGTCACGGCCGAGGCATTGACCTCCCAGGCATGCCGGCCGTCGGGCAGCGCGACGTGCGAACCGGGGACGGTCCCCGCCGATCCGCCCGAGCTGATGCTGGCGGTGAGCCAGAAGTCCTTGCGTTCGAAGCGGGTTCGCGGGATGGCCGCGAAGCCGCCGCCGCCGAACAGAGATGCGACGTCAACCCGGTGCCCGTGCACGTACAGTTTCATCAGGGCGTTGACGAGACCGTAGCTCTCGTCCTCCTTGCGGCGCAGCGTCTCGATGAGCTCCGCATCGTGCAGACCAGCCGAGAACGTCACGGCCGCAACGGAGATCAGGACGGCCGGATTGGGCGAGAGTTCGAGGAAGGTGCGGTGGCCGTTCTCCACCGACTTCGAGATCGCCTGGCTGAACCACACACTGTGGCGAAGCCCCTTGGTGAAGTAGTCGATGGTGTGCACCGGCTCGTGGCCGGCCCGGTAGAACGCCTCACGGTCGACCGAGCTGTAGAAGCCGATGGTCGGACGCAGCGGTTCGATCCCGGTCAGCTCGTAGGCGAGTTCGCCCAGCAGCGGGTCGGTCTGAGAGGTGTGGCTTGCGCCCTTGGTCGCGAGCTTACGACCGAGTTTGCCCTCTTTCTCGGCACGTTCGACGATGGCATCGACCTGCCCCTCCGGTCCGCCGATGACCGTATGGGTCGGCGCGGCGTACACGCAGATCTCCAGGTCCGGAAAATCGACGAGGACGTCGTTGATGTCGTCGGCGCTGTACTCCACGAGTGCCATCCGGCGGATGTCGTCGCCCTCCAGCATCGCCTCGCCCTCACCCATCAGCCGCGAACGCTGGCAGATGACGCGCGTCGCATCCTCCAGGGACAGACCGCCGCTGATGTAGGCGGCCGAGGCCTCACCCATCGAATGAGGCACGAGCACACCGGGTTCCGCACCGTGGTGGCGGAGCGTGTCGGCGAGCGCGACCTGGATCGTGTAGATGCCGACCTGGCTCTGCTCGGTTCCGTAGGTCTGTTCGTCGTCGACGAACATCTCGGCGATCGAGTATCCGAGTTCGTTCTGCACCAGCTCGTCGACACGGTCGACGTACTTCGCGAAGATCGGGTTCTCGGTGTAGAGCTGCTTGGCCATCTTGCGGTGCTGCGACCCGAAGCCCGACAGCAACCACACGGCGGACGCCGCATCGGGCGAATCCGACGAGTAGACGAGCGGATTGCTCTTGCCCTCGGCCACCGCCCGGATACCGGTGATCGCGTCGTCCAGAGTCCGGGCCATCACGACCGCACGCGACCGGCCGTGATTGCGGTGCGCCAGTGCCCGGCCGATGTCGGCCAACGGCGTCGCCCGCCCCTCGTCGGAGTCGAGCCACTCGAGCAGATCCGCTGCGGTCTTGCGGCGGCGAGACGGCAGGAAGCCCGAGATGACCAGCGGCACAACCGAACCCTCGACCGCACAGGGGGCGAAACCGGCCGCCGGATCCGGCGCGGTCTCCACCACGGCGGTTTCCACGTTCTTCGCCTGCGCGGCGAGCACGGCACGCTCGGCCTCGGTCAGGTACACGTCCTCGTCATCGATTTCGACAGGCTCAACCGGCTGGGAAGGTTCGTCGGCCAGCGACGCCGACGCCGGGAGTTCGGCCGCGGCGGCATCTCCTGCCGCCGACGACTCCGGTGCGAGATCCCCGGGCAGCACCTCGCGCACCACGACGTGCGCATTGGTGCCGCCGAAGCCGAAGCCGGAGACACCGGCGATAGCGTGGCCCGAATACCGCGGCCAGGCGGTGGCCTCCGGGATCACCTTCAGCCCGTTGGTGTCGAACTGGATGTAGGGGTTGGGGCCGTTGTAGTTCAGCGACGCCGGGATCGTGCCGTGCTGCATCGACAGCACGACCTTCGCCAGCGCACCGGCACCGGCCGCGGACTCCATGTGTCCGTAGTTGGTCTTGACCGAACCCAGCAGCATCGGTGCGTCGGCGGAGCGGCCGCGCCCGACGACACGTCCCAGCGCGTCGGCCTCGATCGGGTCGCCGAGGATGGTGCCGGTGCCGTGCGCCTCCACATAGTCGACGGAGCGCGGGTCGACGGCAGCGTCGGTGTACGCGTCGCGGAGCACGTCGACCTGGGCCTCTGGATTCGGGGCGGGCAGACCGTTGGACCGACCGTCGGAGTTGATCGCCGAACCGGCGATCACCGCGAGGACCTGGTCGCCGTCGCGCCTGGCGTCCGACATCCGTTTGAGGACGAACAACCCGCCGCCCTCGGCGCGGATCATGCCGTCGGCGTCGGCGGAGAAGGCCTTGATGTGCCCGTCCTTGGCCTGCGCGCCGATCCGGTCGAAGCCGAGGGTCGCCGCAGGCGTGATGAGCATGTTGACGCCGCCGGCCAGAGCGAGGTCGGACTCGCCGGTGCGCAGACTGCGCACCGCCTGGTGGACGGCCACCAGCGACGACGAGCACGCGGTGTCCATCGCGATCGACGGGCCGCGGAAGTCGTAGAAGTAAGACACCCGGTTCGCCACGATCGCGGTCGAGGTGCCGGTCAACGCGTAGGCGGCCGTGTCCTCGGCGCCCTCGCTCAGCCCGAGGGTCGCCAGCAGCTGGTAGTCGTTGGTGGAGGTGCCGATGAACACGCCGACGGGCGCGCCCTTGAGATCACTCGGCGGGATGTGCGCGTGCTCCAGCGCCTCCCAGGTCAGCTCGAGCGCGAGTCGCTGCTGCGGGTCGACCATCTCGACCTCGCGCGGACTCATCTGGAAGAAGTCGGCGTCGAACGAACGGACATCGTCGAGATAGCCGCCGCGGGTGTTCGCCGACTCCAGGACCTCGAGGAGACGTGGATCCGACTTGAACTCCGTCCACCGGTCCTCGGGCAGATCCGAGATCCCGTCGACACCGGCGATGAGCGCCTGCCACGTGGACTCCGGCGTCGTGCCGGACTTCGGGAAACGAGTCGACAGGCCGACGATCGCGATGTCGTCGTCGGCGCTCCGTTCACGCTGCCAGAAGGTGTCCGAGTCGTCGTCGAGACCCTCGTCGGGATCGCCCTCGATGATCCGCTGCGCGAGCGTCGCGATCGTCGGGTGGTTGTAGACCACCGTCGCGGTGAGGATCACCCCGGTCTTGTCCTCGACGTCGGCGGCGAGTGCCACCGCGTCACGGGACGAGAGACCGAGTTCTTCCATGGGGCGGTCGACGGCGATCTGTTCGACCGGGAGCCCGGTGGCCTGGGACACCCACTCGCGCAGCCAATCACGAAGCTGGTCGACAGTGAGGTCACCGGCGGTCTCACCGTCGGTGCCGGCCACGGCCGGATCGATGGTGCGGACCTCGTCGGTATTCAGTTCAGACATCGCTTCCAGACTACTGATCTCGGGGCACCTGAACTGGTGCCGGGTGCATTATGAGCCCGCAGGGTGTCCGGGCGCGGCATCTCGACGCACTCACCCCGCCCGGGTCCGCAGGATCGCTACTCGGCGTCCGGGAACGCCGTCTGCTTGTAGCCGCCACGGAGGCTGCCATCGATGTAGGCCGCACGTGTCGCACGGCGCGCGATCTTGCCCGACGACGTGCGCGGGATCGAGCCGGCCGGCACCAACAGGACGTCGCGAACCATCACGCCATGGCGCTGTGCGACCGCGGCGCGCACGGTGTCGGCGACCTCCTGCGGGTCGGCCTTGCGGCCGGGTCCGCGCTCGGCGACGATGACCAGCTGCTCGGACGCGTCGTCGGCGTCGGGCTTCAAGCCGCTGCCCGCGAACTCGAAGACCTCGCCGGGCAACTGGTTGGCCGGTACCGAGAACGCGGCGACGAAGCCGGGGCGCAGCGCGTCGCTGGCTTCCTGCGCGCTGTACTCGAGGTCCTGCGGGTAATGGTTACGGCCGTCGACGATCACCAGGTCCTTGACACGCCCGGTGATGTACAGCTCGCCGTCGAGCCAGACCCCGAAGTCGCCGGTCCGCATCCAGATCGCGTCCGCGGGCGCACCCTCGGCGTGGCTGTTCTCCGGGAGCGGGGTGACCAGCTTGTTGTGGAAGGTCTCCTCGGTCTCCTCCGGCTTGTTCCAGTAGCCGGCGCCGATGTTGAGGCCGTGGAGCCAGATCTCCCCGACGTGACCGTCGGGCTGTTCGGTCGCGGTCTCGGAGTCGACGATGGTCGCCCACTGGCTCACCGCGACCTGTCCGCAGGAGACCTGCGCGACCGCGTTGGGGGCGTCGGCGTCGACGAGGGTGAAGCTGCCGGCGTTGAGGTCGTCGCGGTCGACGTAGACGATCTTCGCCTCGTTCTCGCGCTGGGTCGCGGACACGAACAGCGTCGCCTCGGCCATGCCGTAGCACGGCTTGATCGCCGTCTTCGGCAGCCCGTACGGCGCGAACGCCTCGTTGAACTTCTTCATCGAACTGACGGTCACCGGCTCGGAACCGTTGATGAGCCCGATGACATTCGAGAGATCCAGCTCTTCGCCCTCCTTCGGCAGACCGCGCGCGGCGGCGTGTTCGAAGGCGAAGTTGGGAGCGGCGGCAAAGGTCTCGGCGCCGTCGGCGGCCGCGGCGAGCTCCTTGATCCAGCGGCCCGGACGGCGCACGAACGCCTGCGGGCTCATGATCGTGATGTAGCGGCCACCGAGGGCGGGCAGGATCACGGTGAGCAGACCCATGTCGTGGAACATCGGCAGCCAGGTGACGCCGCGGGCCTTCTTGTCGATGCCGATGGTGTCGGAGATCTGCAGCACGTTCGCGGCCACGGCCTGGTAGGTGATCTCCACACCGGCGGGGACCCGCGTCGAACCCGAGGTGTACTGCAGGTAGGCCACGGTGTCCTTGTTGTGGTCCCGACCGGCGACCGGCGCGACCCAGCTGGACCCCACCGAATCCGGGACGGCGTCGACGGCGATGACGCGCGGACGCTCCTTGGCCGGCAGCGGCGCGAAGAAATCGCGCACCGCCTCGGCGGACTTCGTCGACGTCAGGATGGCCGTGGGCTTGCAGTCCTCGAGGACCGCGTGCAGCCGATCGGTGTGGCCGGGCTCGTCGGGGGAGAAGAGCGGCACGGCGACGTTGCTGGCGTAGAGCGCCGCGAAGAACCCGATCACGTACTCCAGCGACTGGGGCGCGAGGATCGCCACACGGTCGCCCGGCTTCGTGACCTGCTGCAGACGTGCCGCAACCGCACGCAACCGCTTACCGAACTGCGCCCACGTCAGGTCCTGGGGCTCGCCGTCGCGCTCGCGGCTGTAATCGATGAACCGGTAGGCCAGCGTGTCGGCCTGCTCACGGACGTTCTGCTCGACGTAGTCGACCAGCGTCGCTTCCTCGGTGAAAGAGATGTTCCCGGTCTCGTCGATGAAGTCTTCGAGTTCAGTACTCAGCATTCATTACTCCTGTGCCCCCTCGTGGACTCCCCCACGCGGGCGCAGATCTCCGGCGAGGTGTTGGCGACGCCACCACGCAGTCCTGCCGTCCACGCCCTGTGCCGACCGCGGGATACGGTAGCGCACGTCCAGTTACCCAACGAAAAACTCGCGTTCGTCATGCTCGGTTTCGCATGGGTGCGCGTCGCCCCTCGACGCACACCCCCGGGTTCACCGACCCGTCACCTCGCTGTTGACTCGCGAGACCGTCGGCCATCCTACTCCCCCTTCAATTGCGCGAGCACAGGCGCAAAAGCATCCATCTGCGTCGGGAACACCCCGACGTAGGACATGGTGGTGCGGCGTCGCACCTCCCGGATCTGGTCCGCGATCTCCTCGAAGCTGCCGATCGCGATGTACGGCGAGGTCAGCACGTCCTCGACGGTGAACTCGGTGTCGTGCGCGATGTTGGGCGGATAGCCCTGTTCCAGAGCCTTGAGCGCCATCTCGGCGGTGGCGACCCGATCGTCGGTGATGACGATTACAGCGATCGTCCAGTTCAGCTCCAGATCGTCGAACCGGTCGCCGGCGGCATCACGGATCCGGTCGACGCGCTCGGCGGTCTTCTCGATCGTCATGTCCGACAGCTTCATCTTGCCGTCGGCGGTGGTACCCGGAGCGACGGAGATGATGTCGGCGTGCTTGGCGGCCAGGGCCAGCATCTTGGGGCCACCGCCGCCGACGGCGATCGGTGGACGCGGCCCCTGCCGCGGTCGCGGACTGCCCTCGAGGCCGTTGATCTGGTAGAACTCGCCGTCGAAGTTCACCGTCTCGCCGCGCATCAGACCGTCGAGGACCGTCAGCGCCTCGTCGAGACGCCGGATACGCACGCCGGGTGATTCGAACTCGATGCCGGCCTTGTCGAACTCCTCTTTCATCCAGCCCGCGCCGATGCCCAACTCGAGCCGCCCCTTGCTCAGGACGTCGATCGTGTTGGCCTCCTTGGCGAGCAGGGCCGGGTGGCGCCAGCCGTTGGCGAGCACCGAGGTCGCCAGGCGGATAGTGCTCGTCGCCTGCGTCAGGGCGCCCAGCGCCGCGAGCGGACCGACCTGGTTGCCCAGATGGTCGGGCACCGCGAAGGTGTCGTAGCCGTACTCCTCGGCGGTCTGCGCGAGCTTGACGAACTTACGGGCACCGCCCTCGTCCTTGTTGCCCTCACCACCCGCGCCGAAGCGGAACTTCCGCAGGCCGGACGAGGCACCACCGGCATCGCTCGGGGGTTGCGTCATCGCTGTCCTCTCATCGTGATCGCCGGCTGCGTGAGGTCGCGTGCGGCGTCCGCCGGTTCCGCGATGTTCCTCGGCCAGCCCAACACGTTAATGCAGCGTGACGGCACCGCCAAACGAATCGGTCGCCGCCGTCAGACGAGGCTACCGGCCGGTCAGTTCGACGGCCGGACCGGACTCGCCCGGCGGCACCCGGCCGGACATGTCCGATCGGCGCGGCCGGCCTCGCGTGAGGAGGTCAGTTGTGCTCGGGTGCGGGCGCGTCCTGGATGAGGCCCTTGGACCAGTCGTACATCCACTGGGTCGCGGTCTGGCCGTCGTTCTCCCAGTAGCGCGTCGTCGCATACATCGCGTGGATGGGGTTCGACGCCGCGTTCGCCAGCTTCGACACCGCGGCCAGCGGATTGACGATCGTCGGCGAATCACAGATGAGATCGCCGGGCGCGCAGATGGATTGGACCCGGTCACGAAGGTCGCCGAATCCGCCGGTGCGCGGACCGGTCATCGAGATGCCGGGGACGAGGTTGCCCATCCCGCCGAGCGCGATCTCGGCACCCACGCCGTTCGGACTCGGCGCGATGTCGTTCTGTTCACCCGGCTGGCGACGGCCGTCGGCGATGAGTCCGACACCGAGCACCAGATCTTGTTCACCCTCGTCGAGCACACCCCGGCCGTTGCCGATGTTGCTCGCGAGATCACCCGCGATGACCGCGCCCTGGCTGAAGCCCATGATCACGTAACCCGTCAGGGGGCAGCGCTCGTTGGTGGAGATGATCTTGCCCGCCGCGCGCTTGTAACCCTGGGTGCGTGACACGTTGTAGTCGACCTGACGGTCGGCCAGATTCGTCGGATTCCGGAACTGCGCCGTGTAGGGGACGGTGTAGATCTCGCTGCGCGAGGAGTCGAAGTCGTTCGCCAGCGCTCGGGACACGCGCAGCATCAGCGAGTTCGGATTCGCCGACGGCTTGTAGGGATCGTCGTCGGCGCTGGACTCCCAGGTCCCGGGGATGACGACCGTCAGGACGTCGGGGCAGTCCGCGGGCTGGGCGTCGGGTCGTTCGCTGGAGGGCGGGGCGGTCGACGGCCCGCCGGGCCCGATCGGCGCGGGTCCGGGAGCGAGCCACACCAAGACGAGCACGACGATGAGAACGATCGCGATGACCGCGAGCGCGAGGAGCAGCAGGGCGAACTTCCCCAGCCTGCGGACCGGACCCTTCCGGGTGCGGCCCGCGGCGTTGCGACGGGCGGCCACGTCAGCAGTAGTGCTGTTCTGCTGCGCGAATGACCTTGTCGGCCTTCACGTTCGCTTCTTCTACGTTGTCCGCTCCGGGCCCCACGGACGCGGTGACGAAGGCCTTCACCATGCTCGGGTCGGTGCCCTTCTGCTTGGCGCCGCAGACATACTTCGCCATGGTCAGGGCGACCGAGTTGTCGTTGTCCCCCATGAACGTGACGTCCTGCTGCTTCAGTGCGGCGAGGTAGGCCCGGGCCTTGTCGTCGAGCGGCTGGCCGCTGGGTCCGGGGAAACTGGCCGGGACCTTCGTGCTGGGGTTCGGCGCGGTCGCCGGCAGCTCCGAGGTGCCACCGGGCGTGGAGGGAGCGGTCTCCTCGGATGTGGAACCCGGCGTACTGGTCGAGGACTCCGCCGCCGAGTAGAGCGAGGTCGTCGTGACCGGATTGTTGGTGATCGGCGCACTGGCCGTCGAGTCGTCGGCGCAGGCCGACACGGACCCGAGCGCGAGAGCGAGGCCCGTCACGGCCAGCACCAGCCGCACACACTTCGTTGTCATCGCCACTTCCTGCCGAACCTTTCGGGTCTTGATTGCGCACCGCCGGGCAGTACTGTCCGGCGACACCTCACGCGTCCGGCCTGAGGCCGATCGCGACACAGGGGGCACCCTGCATCGCACACCACGTCAGGCTACCGCCCGTACGAGGGCCTTCCGTCCGCCGCACTCGCACCACCTGCACAAACGGTCCGATTCCTCAGCGAAGTTTCAGGCCGTACACACGTGGGGTCGAGGTTGGGGCACCGACGGGTACCCCCGTCGGCACGCTCCGTGGATCCCGGTTCGCTCCGCCGCCTCCTCACTTCAGGACCTTGGTGCCGTCCTTCGCGGTCCAGGTGATCCGGCCGTGCTCGAAGTAGCTCACGCGACCCTTGCCGTCGCGGGTGGGGAGTTCGTCGGTCGTCGGCTTGCCGAGGCGTCCGGCCGGACCGCCCGCGGCGACGTAGGCGCCGCCGATCGCACCGGTGACGATCTTGGGTCCCTTCGGGCCGGTGAACATGCGTCCCCCGGCGAAGTCCTGGGCCTTGCCACCGGCCACCGGGTACGACGGGGTGAGGCAGCCACCGAGGTCCGCCTTCCTGGCGTCCCAGACCTTGCGGAAGGCACCGTCGACCCGGCACGCGACCTGATCTCGCGAGAGTCCGAGTGCGGCGGCGGCCTGCGGCCAGGCCTGGATCATCTCGAACTCCCAGTACGGCCAGGTATGGGTGCCCGACGGTCGGTAGTTCGCCTGACCGGGAATTCCCTTGCGGTTCAGCTGGATCGCGAACTGCTGTGAGGTGACGCGGCTCAGCATCTCGAGTCCGACACCGGAGTAGTTGGTCGCGAGCATCGGGATGTCCGACGGCTTGTCGTGGGGACCCACCATGCCGTTGCCCGACGAGACATAGAGACTCGTTCCCTGCAGCTTGTCGACCAGCAGGTACGGATCGTGTTCCTTCCAGGCCGGATCCGAGGGCGGCCCGAACATCTTCATCGAGTCGTAGCCGCCGCCGTCGCGCACCGCGAACTGGATCGCCTGCGGCATGCCGAACGAACTCAGCTGCAGGATTCCCGAGAACGACGCCGCGAACTTGTAGAAGCCGGGATTGCGTGCGGCCAGCATCATCGCCGCGGAGCCGCCCATCGACAGCCCCTCGATGCCGCGGACGTCGGTGGAGCGCCAGTCGTTCTCCAGGATGGGCGGCAGTTCCCGCATGAGGAACGTCTCCCACTTGTAGTTCTTGCCGCGGTCGGGTTCCTTCCAGTCGGTGTAGAAACTCGACTCGCCACCGATGGGCAGGATGACGTTGACGTTCTTGTCCTTGTAGAAGTCGACGATCTTGGTGTTGATGATCCAGCCGCTCTGATCGTCCTGCGCGCGCAGTCCGTCGAGCATCGTCAGCTGCGGGAACTTCTCCTTCGGCTTCGCGTGCCAGTCGCGTGCCAGCAGGATCTGCACCTGGATGTTCGTGTTCATCGCCGGGGAGTAGACCCACAGGGCCACACGCCGGTCGGTGTACCAGTAGGTGTTGGTCACCTTCGCCGGCTGGGCGGCCGGCACCGAGGCCGGTGCGGGCGACGGCGCGCTCGGCGAGGCGGGTGGCGCGGGCGCGGGCGCGGCCGGCGGTGCTGCGGGGGCCGGCGGGGCCGGCGCGGGTTCGGCACCGGCGAGACCGTTTCCGACCACGAGCACGGCCACCGTCACCAGCGCGACCACGGCGGCCTTCACCGGACGAAGGGTCGACCGACGACGGGCCGCGCGCGCGTCGGCCTGCCCCGCCTCGGCCGGTCGCGCGTCGACCTTGTCTGTACCACTGTTTCGCCGCATCACTCTCCAGAACTCCTTCGCCCCTGTGCGCCGGCAGCGTCGCAACTGATTCCCCTCAGTCACACGCGCCTCTCCAGAATCAAACGCCTCAGGAGTTTCTTACACGTCCGAACGCACCCCTGTCCGCACGCCACGCTGTGACACGTGGGATTTGTGTGACAGTTGATATCTCGCCCCTGCTCCCTGAGGAGCGCCCGGAGCTTGCGGAGGGCGCGTCACGAAGGGTCCGGCGCCGCGCAGCCGCCGCTGCCCGCAAACCTGCCCTGGAAACCACCCTCCAGCGGGGGAGCAGCGACCGTGTGATGGGCGGGACTCCCCTGGAGGGTCGTTATCAGGGGCGGGTTCAGGCAGGACCCCACAACACGACGACGCCCCGCCCGGAAACCCGGGCGGGGCGTCGTACAGCCGGAGGACCGGCGATGTCAGATCAGCGGAAGAATCCGCGGTTCTTGGCGTTCCAGATCATGTCCTGCCAGTAGCCCCAGGCGTGGGTGCCGTTGGCGTAGTAGGTCATCAGCGGGACGCCCTGCACGAAGGCCGCGGCCTCGAAGGCCTTGGACTGCGTGAACGCGAGCAATTCGAGGGTCGAACCCTTGAACAGATCGTCGAACACGTTGGGCAGTGCGTTGTAGCGGCCGAAGAGACCGTTACCGGAACCGACGAAGACCTTCATGCCGCGCATCAGGCCGATGTTCCAGAAGGGATCGTTCTGGAACCAGCGGATACTCCACGGCGGGCCCCACATCGCGTCGATGTTCCACGGCTTCGGGTCGACGTCGAGCATCGCCAGACGCAGCGCCGTACGCATGCCGGGTGCACTCAGGAAGTTGTAGCCCGAGAGCGAGCCGGCGCGGTCGAAGTGCTGGCGGTTCTGGGCGCCGAGGACGAGCGCGGCGTTACCGCCCATCGACAGGCCCATGATGGCGTAGCGCTTCGACGGTCCGACGCGGAAACCGCGGGCGTCGAGCGCGCTGATCAGGGTCCGGCTGATGACGCAGTTCCAGCGGTATCGGTAGGGCTGCCGGTTGAAGTTGCTGGGCGCATCCCAGTCCGTGTAGAAGCTCGCGGGTCCACCGATGGGCTCGACGACGTTGACGCCGGACTTCACCATCTCCTGGACGTTGGTGTTGATCTCCCAGCCGCTGTAGTCGTACTGGGCGCGCATGCCGTCGAGAAGGATGACGGTCTTGTAGTTGCCGGGCTTCTTCCAGGCGCGGACCTTGACGTTCGGCATCCCGCAGCCGTTGACCCAGAACTCCTGCTTGCCGACCTGCGTTCCGCCGATCCGGGCGTTGGCCTGGCCGGCGACGACACCGGTCAGTCCCACGACTGTCAGGATGGCGACGAATGCGGCGATCAACCGGTTGCTCATCCGGTTGCGCGCAGGCCTCGGCGCCTCGGTGGCAGCTTCACGCATGTACAGAATCTCCCTCTTCAGCCGATCGACCGGAACTCGTAGTCCCTAGCGGCCGACCGATCCTTGTGCGTCACACATTTGTCGTCCCCCGGCTCATTGCGCGGCGCGACGTCGTTCACGAGTCGTTCTCGCATGCGATTCACCGTCGGCGAGCCTATTCGATGCCCCCGAACGTGACAAACCATGTGATAGCGATCACAACCCCCGTCACTTCGGCGTCCCAGCAGTTCAGAACGCCTCCGTCACGACCCTTCTATCGGCCGCGCCCACGGGGACGTTACCGATCCGAGATGTTCCGCGGCAACTCCACAGGTTCGACCCCGCGTTTTCTATGCGTTCTCTTGGTGTCGTGTGCTGAGGTGGGCGACGCTCAGCGCGGGTTCACCGGCGGGGGCATCTCCAGGCCGCAGCGCTGGATCTCGTACTCCGGCTCGCGCTGGATTCGATAACTGTTGAAGGTGAACGCCTGACGCAGGTTGTGCTTGAAGCGATCGAAGGACCACGGGGCCTCGAACGAGGCGAACCGGTCCTTCGTCTCCGGGCACTGCAGGGCGACCTGGGCCTGGCGGACCAGGTCCTCGTCGAGATACCCGGGCAGCACGGGACGCCGCGGGAACGCGCCGGCCTCGGCGACGACCCATTCGCTCGGCAGGATCTTGTCGTGCCCGATGCGGCCGTCCTCGAGGCGCTCGGTGTGCGCGGCGAGCGGGTACGCCAGACCCATCTGATCGATGACGCGCACATCCAGCGGTGCGTTCATGCTCGTCATTCCCAGATTGAGGAAATAGACGGTCACCTGCCGCTCGGCGCCCTTCGGCATGACCGGAGGCAGCTGCGCCACGTACCACTCGTCGTAGTTGAACGACGGCAGGATGACGCCGCCGTCCTCGCGGTACTCGTCGATCTTCTCGACCATCGCGCTCATCCGCGGATAGTCGAGGTAGTCCTCGGCGGTCACCGGATTCTCGTTGCCCATGTTGGTGACGTAGAAGCGACGCTCGTCGACGATGCCGCTGCGGCCGATGTCGATGCCGGCGTTCGGCAGGACGTTGGCGTGCGTGGCGACCGCCCACACGACGACGGTGATCCACATGCCGCTCATCGCCACCGCGCCGACGAGCTGGGCCCGTGCGCGACGACGATCCGCCGGCCCGGGTGCGGCCGGCTCAGGGACGGGGCCGAGGTCCGGATCGTCGCCGACGGGATCGGAGATCACCGAGTCGGAGTCCTTCGACGACCGACGACGGAACGCCGCGCCGACGTGCGCGGGAATCGTCACCGGCACGACCATCAGCGGAAGCAGGGTGACGAAGACCGGAACCAGCAGCACCCGCCCGTGCATGAAGTCGCCGCCCTGACGCGTCCAGTAGACGATCAGCACGATGCCGGCGAGCACCACGACGGTCACCACCGCGGTCGAGGACTGCAGCCGCCGCGACCATCCGGCGAGACGCGACGACCACGACGGCGTCGCGTCGGCATCAGCGGCGTCGGCCCTGTCCGTGGTCGCCTCGGCGACCGGGGCGTCGGAGCTCGTGGTCCGCATCCGGCCGCTGACGACCAGCACCACGCCCGCCAGCGCCACGAGCACGGCAGGCAGCACCAGCACGTAGGGGCCGAAGAGGTTGGTCAGATACGCGAAGCCCTGATCCCACTTGGCGCCGCTGGCGTCTTTCGCGACCGCGGGATTGGGAACCAGCAGTGCGTAGTAGCCCATGCGGAAGATCTGGTAACCGACGGGCAGCGCGCCCGCGACCACGACGACACCCAGTCGCATCTTCCAGCCGAGCGGCGCGAAGAACACCAGCAACAGGACCAGGCCGCCGAGTACCGCCAGTTCGGGACGGATCAGGGGGGCCAGTCCCGCGGTGAAGGCCAGCGCGAGAGTGGCCGCCGCGCTCCTACGGCTCGTCTGCACCGCACCGCCACCACGGCTGGTGTGCGGGCCGCGCCGGGCCCACGCGACGAGCTGACACCACAGCAGCGCCGCCCAGAAGATGCAGAGGCCGTTCTCCAGTCCGCTGGTCGCGAAGTCGCGGGCGGGCGGGATGGTGATGTAGATGACCGCTCCGAACGGCAGCAGCAGGGTCCAGCCGTCGCCGGTGAGCCCGCCGACGCGAGTCCCGAATAGACGCGCGCTGCCGTACATCGCGATCGGGATCGCGGCGACCGAACACACCAGCGCCACCCACAGCGCCACATACTCGAGCTGACCGTCGGTGATCCACGCCCAGAACCACAGCAGATAGGTCCAGGCGGTCGAGGTGTTCGCCTCGACACGCTCCCCGGCGTTGAACACCGGGCCGTTGCCGGCGAAGAGGTTGCGCAGCGTGCGCAGGACGATGAGCCCGTCGTCGGCGATCCATCGGCGCTGCCACGCGCCGATCGCGAAGAAGGTGGTGACGACAACTGCCCCCACGGCGAAACTGACGGCCGCAACCTTGTTGCGGCCGGTGCTCAGCGCCCGGAAACCGGTTGGCGATCCATCAATTGACTGCATAGACCGCGACACCCACACACACCAGCCACGCCAGGGCGAGCAGCTGCAGGACACGATCGCCCAGTGCGATCTCCTCGGGCTCACCCGCGGCGCCGCCGTCGACATCGACGGCGTAGCGCAGGATCGCCACTGTGAACGGCACCATCGAGATGGCGTACGCGACGTTGGTGTCGTGGTCGGAACCCTTGTCGAAAGCCCAGAGGCCGTAGAAGATCACGACCGCGGTCGCCGACAGCGTCCAGACGAACCGCAGGTAGGTGGTCGTGTAGTACTCGAGCGCCTTGCGGATCTTGGCGCCGGTGCGTTCGGCGAGCTGTAGTTCGGCGTAGCGCTTGCCCGCCGCCATGAACAGCGAACCGAAGGCCATGACGAGCAGGAACCACTGCGACAGCACGATCTCGGCCGCGACGCCGCCGGCGATCGCGCGCAGCAGGAAGCCCGACGACACGATGCAGATGTCGATGACGGCCTGGTTCTTCAGGCCGAAGCAGTAGCCGAGCTGGATGACCAGGTAGATCGCGATGACCACGGCCGTCTGCCAGTTCGCCAGGAAGGCGATGCCGATCGAGCCGGCGAGCAGGACGACGGCCAGGACGTAGGCGAGCCGCACCGGGACGACGCCGGCGGCGATCGGCCGGAACCGCTTGGTCGGGTGGTTACGGTCGGACTCGACGTCCATCGCGTCGTTGACCAGGTAGATGCTCGACGCCGCGAGGCAGAACGCGACGAAGGCGATACCGGCGGAGGCCAGCACCGAGGCGTCGGTGATGTTGCCCGCGGCGAGCGGAGCGGCGAGCACCAGGACGTTCTTGACCCACTGCCGCGGCCGGACGGCCTTGATCAGCCCGGACGTCAGGTTCTTCGGCGGTCCGAGAACCTTCCCGTGCTCGATCGGCTCCTCGCTCATGCACTCTCCCTGTGTCGTGTCACCCGCGCGATGACGGGGGACGCGGCAAGACGCAGCGGCCCGCCGGGTACCGCGGCCGTGAGGCCGAGGCGGGCCAGAAGGCGCGCCGCGCGGCGGGCACGCCCGTGGTCCGGGTCGTTCCGGGTGGGTTCGAGCAGCACCTTATCGCCCGCGATGACCGCCGCTGCGCTCGCGGCACCGATCGCGGCACCCGCGGTCACATCACTCGGGTAGTGGACACCCAGCACCAGTCGGGACACGAGCATCGGCGGCACCAGGACGGCGGGCAGCACCTTCGGGTCCCAGCCGGCGGCACGGCCGATGAGGATCGCCGCCGCGGTCGTCGAGGTGGCGTGCGAGGACGGGAAACTCAGCTTGCTCGGCGTCGACACCCCGATCGCGATGGCCGGATGGGCGGGCCGCGGACGCCGCACGATCCGCTTGATGATCACCGACGCGGCGTGCGCGCCGAAGGCACCCACCCCCGCCTCGAGCCAGAGCTGTTGCGCACGGACGTCACCGCGTCGGCGGGCCAGCGCCCAGCCGGTACCCGAGATCGCGAGCCAGCCCAGCGCGTGCTCGCCGACGTGCGACAGGCCGCGCGCCGCCGGACGGACGCCGGGGCGGGCGCCGATCCCGGCCTGGATGGCGACGAGTGCCTTTTCCTCCCCGCTCAGGGGACGCGGGATGTCGTCGGCCGGGACCCGGCCCGTCTCCGCGACATCGTCCAACGGATCACTCAATTCCGAAGACACCCGCCCAGCTCTCCTTCGATGTCAGATCGCGGTGCGCAGACCTGTACTGCTGCTTCATCTCCGGGAACTTCTCTTGCAGTTCCTTCACGAGGGCGAAGTGTTCGCGCGCGAGCTCGATCATCTTGTCGCGATCGCGCTGCCGATAGACGACGCCGCGGCCGTCGGCGGTCGTGACGGTGACGCCGTCGACACGCCCGAGCGAGAACCACCGCGCCTCGATCGGCGGGAAGTTGGCCTGCGGCACCTCGTGATGCCGGGGGTCGGCCGGACGAACGTTGTTGACCACGGCGCCGGCCAGCGCCTTGATCTTGCTGATGGGGTTCAGCGGGATCGAAGTGCCCAGATGTGTTGCCTCGCCCGAGGTCCGGGGCAACTCGGTCGCCGACGGCAGGACCACCGCATCCGGATACTGCTTGCGCATCTGCGCGACCTTCGGCAGCGCGGTCGGCAGCAGGCTGCGGATGTGATCCGGCCCGGCCAAAAAGTCCCGGATCGCCTCGTTCTGGATCGCGACGGTCGAGTACTCCAGGCACAGAAGATGTTTGGCGGTCGCCTTGGTCATCGACCGGACGATGCCCTTGATCGGGCCGTCATGGTGGATCGACGCGACGACGAGCCGGTTGCGCAGGTGGAAGTACGCCTGCCAGTCGATGGCGTCGTCCTTGTCGCTCCAGGCCATGTGCCAGATGGCGATTCCCGGCACGGTGGCGGTGGGGTAACCGGCCTTGGCCGCGCGCAGCGCGTACTCCCAGTCGTCCCACTTGATGAACAGCGGCATCGGCAGACCGATCTGCTCCGCACACTCGCGCGGGATCATGCACATCCACCAGCCGTTGCCCTCGACGTCGATGCGCCGGTGCAGGTTCTTCGAGTTCTCACGGTCACGCAGCGGGTACTTGGAGAAGTTGTGGTCGTATTCGACGAAGGGCGCCGCGGTCCACATGAAGGTGTCGCGACGGATCACCTCACCCATGCAGTGCAGGTGACTGCGGTCCTGCAGGTTGAGCATCTGGCCGCCGACGAGCATGGGCGCCTTGGCGAATCGCGACATGGCCAGCGCGCGCAGGATCGAGTCGGGCTCGATCGCGATGTCGTCGTCCATGTAGAGCACGTAGGGCGAGTCGGTGAGCCGCAGCGCCTCGTACATGATGCGCGCGTACCCGCCCGAACCGCCGAGGTTGCCCTGGTCGAAGATGTGCAGGCGGTCGCCGAGAGCCGCGGCGGCCTCGGTGTAACCGGGTTCGTCGACCACCTTCTTCGTGCCCTGGTCGGGCATCATCACCGCGTCGATCACCTCGTCGACCATCGGGTCGGAAGTCAACGCGGCCAACGCGTTCACCGCGTCGGTGGGGCGATTGAACGTCGGGATCCCGACCGTGACGCGCTTGGTCTCCGCGTCCGGGGTCGGCGCCTCGACGGACGCATACCAACCGGCGGAGACGATCTCGGTCTCGGTGTCGGTGGTGACGTCGAACCAGATCCAGCCGCCGTCCTCGAAGGGACCGAGATCGAGCTCGAATTCGACCACGCCGCGGCCGGTTTCGTCGGTGTCGACGAGGTCACCGCCGATCCCGATCCGCGACCCGTCGATCTTCGACCGGTACAGGTCGACACGGCAGGTGCCGATCACCTCGACCCGCAACACCACCGAGTCGAGGATGCTCCAGCGACGCCAGTAGGCCGCGGCGAACGCGTTGAAGTAGGTTTCGAAGCTCACCTCGGACTCGGCGCCGAGGAGCACCGAGGTCCGGCTCGGCGCGTGCGCCCGGCGGTTGTTGCTGTCGGACTCGACGACATAGAGCGAACGGACGTCGAGCGGCTCCCCGGCACGCGGGAAGATCACCCGCTGCAGAAGGGATTTCGCTTTCGACGGTCCGACGCCCGCGTCGGGGATGTCGGACTGGTTCACGGGAGTCACCGTCATCTATTCGGCTCCTGCGGGATCGGCCACCAGCGGCGCACCATCACGCAGATGCGGTGCCAGGGTGTTGTCGAACATGGTGAGCGCGCTCGCGATCGCCATGTGCATGTCGAGGTACTGATAGGTTCCGAGGCGGCCGCCGAACAGCACGCCGGCGCTGGCGGTCTCGGTGCGCGCAAGTTCCCGGTAGGCGGTCAGCATCGCCCGGTCCTCCGGGGTGTTGATCGGGTAGTACGGCTCGTCGTCGTTCTCGGCGAATCTACTGAATTCCCGCATGATGACCGTCTTGTCATCGGGGTAGGAATCCCGTTCGGGGTGGAAATGCCGGAACTCGTGGATACGGGTGAACGGGACATCGGCGTCGTTGTAGTTCATCACCGGGGTGCCCTGGAAGTCGCCGGTGTCGAGCACCTCGGTCTCGAAATCGAGTGTGCGCCAGCCGAGTCGGCCCGCCGAGTACTCGAAGTAGCGGTCCACGGGGCCGGTGTAGACGATCGGGGCGTCGGGACTGTCGGCGCGCAACTGATCACGCACATCGAACCAATCGGTGGACAGGCGCACCTCGATGCGGTCGTCGGACGCCATGTTCTCGAGCCATGCGGTGTAACCGTCGACCGGGAGACCTTCGTACGTGTCGTTGAAGTACCGGTTGTCGAAGGTGTAGCGGACCGGCAGTCGAGTGATGTTGCCCGCGGGCAACTCCTTGGGATCGGTCTGCCACTGCTTGGCGGTGTAGTGCTTGATGAAGGCCTCGTACAGCGGACGGCCGATCAGGCTGATCGCCTTCTCCTCGAGGTTGCGCGCCTCAGCGGTGTCGATCTCGCTGGCCTGCTCGGCGATCAGCTTCCGCGCCTCGTCGGGGCTGAAGTACCGGCCGAAGAACTGGCTGACCAGTCCCAGACCCATCGGGAACTGATAGGCCTGTCCGTTGTGCAGTGCGAACACGCGGTGCTGGTAGTTCGTGAAGTCGGTGAACTGGTTGACGTACTCCCACACGCGCTCGTTGGACGTGTGGAACAGGTGCGCCCCGTACTTGTGGATCTCGATGCCGGTCGTCGGTTCGGGTTCGGAGTACGCGTTGCCGCCGAGATGCTCGCGTCGGTCCAGCACGAGGACCCGTTTGCCCAGCTGCGTCGCGGCCCGTTCGGCGACGGTGAGGCCGAAGAATCCGGAGCCGACGACGATCAGGTCATAAGTGCTACTGGTTGCCACGGGTCCTCAGGGTAACGGACCCTTCCTGAGGAATCTCCGAGCCACGTGGCCTGGCACGGAAGCCGGGTAATGTTTCGATCATCGGCCTGTAGCCCCCGGGCCGTACCTTCTCCTGTGAGTAGTTCGGGGTTTGAGTGACGCCGCTGTTCGTTCGACCGCCCGACGACGGGGCGCCCGCCGCCCTCTCGCGGCCCCCCGGGGAACAGACCGACGCCCCTCCGCACGCGGTCGAGCGCATCGTCGTCGTGGTGCCCGTCCACAACGAGGCCGAACGTCTTCCCGCGTGCCTCGACGCTCTCGAGGCCGCGGCGACGGCGGTGGAGATCCCGGTGGAGGTGGTCGTGGTGCTCGACGCCTGCGACGACGACTCCGCGACGCTGCTCACGGCAGGTGTGTCGATCGTCATCGTCGACGTGCGGAGTGTCGGGGCGGCTCGTCGAGCCGGCTTCGCGGCGGCGGACTCCCCGGCGACCCGGTCGCACACCACCTGGTTCGCCACCACCGATGCCGATTCGACGGTGCCACGTGATTGGCTCGTCGAACACCTCGCCGCCGCGGATGCCGGTGCGGACGCATATGTGGGCACCGTGGTCCCCGACGGTTTCGACGGGTGGCCGGCGGGAACCGGCGCGAGGTACCTGCGGGAGTACGACGCCAATCGCGGACACGGCCACGTCCACGGCGCCAATCTCGGCGTCCGGGCCTCGGTGTACGACGAAGTCGGCGGGTTCTCGGCGCTCGACGCCGACGAGGACGTCGATCTCGTCGACCGGTTGCACGCCGCGGGGGCGGTCATCGAACGGGGTGCTGACGCCCCGGTCCGCACGTCGACGCGGTGCGACGGTCGGGCACGCCACGGATTCGCCGGCTACCTGCGGCACCTCGCCGGGGACCAGGCCGACGAGGTGGCCGGGTGACGCCCGCACGGGCACGGGCACTCCTCGGCGATCCGTCCGTCGCGCTCCCCCGCCCCGGTGAGGGACGCACCCTCGACCGGTTCGCCACCCTGGTCCGTGCCTGCTCCGACGACATCAGCACGGGCCGGCTCCTGGAGGCGCACGCCGACGCCGACGCCATCCTCGCGGAGATCTGCGGCGGTGGAACCGCTCCGGGAGAGTTCTGGGGTGTGTGGGCCGCCGAGCCGCGCGGCACCCGCGTCGACGCCCGGCCCGGCGCACAGGGCTGGGAACTGAGCGGGGTCAAGGAGTGGTGCTCCGGAGCCACCTCGTGCACCCACGCGCTGGTCACCGCACACACCGAGGCCGGCAATCGGCTGTTCGCCGTCGACCTCGGCCGCCCGGGGGTGTCCGCGGACAGCTCGGGGTGGGCCAACACGGGTATGCGCGACACCGACACCGGGACCGTGACCTTCGACGCAGTGCCCGCCGACGCCATCGGCGAACCCGGCGACTATCTCGACCGGCCCGGATTCTGGCACGGCGGGATCGGGGTCGCCGCATGCTGGTTCGGCGGGGCCCGCAAGGTCGCGGCACCGCTCTACCGCGCCGGTTCCCGCACCGACGACCCACTGCTCCGCATGCACGTCGGCGCCGTCGACGCCCTTCTCGCATCCGGGTGGGCGCATCTCCAGACCGCGGCTCGCGAGATCGACGCCGACCCGACCGGGCCGTCGAAGCGACTCGCCTTCGCCGTGCGCTGGTCCGTCGAACAGATCGCGACCGCGGTGATCGACCGGGTGGGTCGCGCGCTGGGCCCCGGCCCGCTCGCCGCCGACCCCGACCACGCGCAGGCGGTCGCCGATCTCGTCGTCTACATCAGGCAGTCCCACGCGGACCGTGACCTCGCGGTACTCGGCGGACTGACCGGGGGACGCATCCCCGGTCCGGGACCGGAGCCGTCGTGACGACCGACGATCCCATGTCGACCCGACGCTTCGGATCCACCCCGACGTCGGCGGACGGCACCCCGGAATCGGAGTGGCAGGAGTGGTTCGCCGCCCGTGGACCGTGGCCCGACTTCGAGCCGGACGTCCGTCGGCTCGTCGTCCTGGCGGCCCACCCCGACGACGAGATCCTCGGCGTCGGCGGCGTGATGGCGTCCGCCCACCGGCGGGGTGTCGAGGTCGTCGCGGTCTGTCTCTCCGACGGCTCTGCGTCGCACCCGGGTTCGCCCACCCTGTCCCCCGCCGAGCTGGCAGTACGTCGTCACGCCGAGGTGGACGCCGCGACCGCGATCCTGGGACTCGGTCCGACGCGATGGTGCGGGCTCGGCGACGGCACCCTCGTGAGTCGTGAGGACGAGATCGAGTCGATCGTCGACGCGACGCTCACGGAGACTCCCGACATCCCGGCAGCACTGCTGTCGGTGTGGGCGCACGACGGTCATCCCGACCACGAGGCCGTCGGGCGATGCGTCCGACGCGTCGGCGCTCGGCTCGGTGTCCCGGTCTGGATGTACCCGATCTGGATGTGGCACTGGGCGAAACCCGACGACCCGGAGATCCCGTGGGAGCAGATGCGGACCCTTGTCCTCGACGACGACGTCGCGGCCGCCAAACGCGCGGCCGTGCAGGCCTTCGAGACCCAGATCCATCCGCTGTCACCGGCGCCCGAGGACGCCGCCGTACTCGGACCGCACATCCTGGACCGGCTGCTCCGCGACCGGGAGTTCGTCTTCGGGTGACCGGGACATCGCCGAACAGGCGCGGGCCCGGCAGCGCGACCGGGCGAAAACAGAACGGGCGAGAAACAGGACGGCGAGGGCATGACCGACGACATCACCGAGGGCGACCGAAACGGATTGCCCGACAGCTATTTCCACGAGATGTATCAGGACAGCGATGATCCGTGGGGCTTCTCGTCGCGGTGGTACGAGCAGCGCAAGTACGCCCTGACCCTCGCGGCGCTGAGTTCCCCCCGATACGGGACGGTGTTCGAGCCCGGTTGTTCGATCGGTGTGCTGAGCGCCGAGTTGGCCAGGCGCGCCGACCGTCTGCTGTGCACCGACGTCAGCCCGCGCGCGGTGGAACTCGCCCGTCGCCGGCTCGACGGTCACGCCTCGGTCGAGGTGCGCGTCGGCGACATCGTCTCCGATTGGCCGCCCGGCCGTTTCGACCTGATCGTCCTCAGCGAAGTCCTCTATTACCTCGACGACACGGACCTCGACGACCTCATCGCACGTCTCCCCGACGCGCTGACACCGACCGGCGAAGTTCTGGCCGTCCATTGGCGGTGGCCGGTCGAGGAATATCCGCGGACCGGGGACGAGGTCCACGACGCGCTGCGGAGGTCGTCGTTGACCACGTCGGCGGAGTACGAGGACGCGGACTTCCGGCTTTGTGTGATGACTCCGTCACCTGGCGCTTCAGTTGCGCAACGAGAAGGGATAGTCGGCGTCTGACCCGCGCGGGGTACGGCATAATGGTTTTTTCGACATCGGGTGTGTTCGAAGCCGCGCTTAGCTGTCGGCCCCAGCTGAGGCGCGCGGATGATGTCTCAGAGGAGGCAGGGTGACTGAGTTGGCGGACTTCGGCGCGCAGATGACGCGCATCGCCGGTGAGATGCGCAAAGAGAGCGACGACACCGAGGCGGCGTTGCGTTCCATGACCAAGTTCGCGGTCGACGCGATCCCCGGAGCAGAGTATGCAACCGTGACCCTGGTCTCCGAGGACAAGGTCGAGACACCGGTCATGGTGGGTGATCTCGGTGGCGAGGCGGACAGGCTGCAGCGTGAGCTCGGCGAAGGACCGTGTCTGCGCGCGGCGGTCGGCGTCCTCACCGTCTGCATCCACGACATGCGCACCGAGCCGAGATGGCCCGCCTTCGCCTCGGCCGCAGCCGAACTCGGTATCCGGTCGATGGCCTGTTTCTATCTGTACATAGACGGTGACAACTCGGGCGCCCTGAACCTGCACAGCACCGTCGCGAACGCGTTCACCATGGAATCGCTGCAGCTGGGTGAGCTGTTCGCGGCCCACGCCGCGACGGCGTTGGGGGCGGTGCAGGAGAAGGAGCAGCTCAGGACAGCCCTGAGCTCACGAGACATCATCGGTCAGGCCAAGGGCATGATCATGGAACGGTACCGGCTCGACGCGAACGAGGCGTTCGCGCTGCTCGCACGGCTCTCCCAGGACACCAACACCAAGCTCGTCGACGTCGCCGTCCAGATCGTGGAGGCCGGACCGGAGAGCTGAGGTGAAGCAGGGCTCCCCGAGGTGCCCCGATCAGCGAAACGCGTCGCGCTTCGGGAAGCCCAGCGCGGGGATGCCACCGCGATCCTGGTAGCGCTCGAGCCCCTTGCCGACGAGTACCCGCGGTCCGGTGGCCGGGGTGAAGAACATCATCCCCTTCTCGAAGAGCTGGGTGACGCCCGCGGCGTCCGGCGTCAGGGTTGGCACGCCCAGCGCCTGACCCAGCGGTCCGGTGATCCCGCCGAGGTCCGCGAAACGTCCGTTCATCGCCGATGTCGCCATGTCGAGGAACTTCGACGAGCCGGGCAGGAACTGCTCGGCGAGCTGATTGAGGCTGCCGAAGTCGATACCACCGCCACCGGGCGACGCCGGACCGGTGGGCGGTTTGACGATCCGGGGCGGTGCGGGCTGACCCTGTACGGCGAACCACGACGACTTCAGCTGCAGCTTGGTACGCGCTTCCTCACCGCTCACCTCGGCGGTTCCGCCGGAACCGACCGCGCGCACCTTGATCGCACGACCGTGCTCGGCGCCCAGACCGTTGGCCTCGATGACCTCGAAGCTCCGCAGGGCACCGACACCGAAGGCCGATCCGATGCTGCCCGCACTGACGGTGGCGGTCCAATTGTGGTTGGGCGACACCGTGTCCCCCTCGTCGACGACCGCCGGGAAACGGCCACCCGCGGTGTATCCGCCGGTCGACGCGGAGAACTCGGTGAAGGCCGGCTGCCCGTTCTGCAACAGGATCTGGCCCGCGGTGGCGTCGGCGGCCGCGTTGGTCCGCCGATCCTCGCCCGCGACGCCGCCGTAGACCTGCGAATTCTGGGTGTCGTCGATCTTCTTGCCGCCCGCGATCGCCGCGAGCGCGTAGGTACGGGCGGCCACGGCTTGCGCCTGCAGCGCCGCCGCGCCACCGGAGTCGCCCCATGCGGGCAGGCTCTCGCGTGGGATGACGCCCTTGACGTAGTCGTCGACGTGGATGCGGTTGACCACGCGCCCACCTTCGAGACCCATGGCCCCGCGATAGGCCTTGTTTGATCCGCAGAACTTGAGGAACTCACCGGCGGGCCGGTTGGGGGCCATGCTGAGAGGTTCGACGAATGTGGCCGGTACCGACCGCACCGGTCCACCGCCGCATCCGCTGAGGATGGTGGCCGTGCCCCCGGACAGGCTGACCGCCTGCCCGGGAGCCACCGTCTGACCACCGACTCGCATGCCGGCGTCCGCGTGCACATTCACCGAGCCCTGACCCGTGAGGGCCACCAGGATCTCGGGCCTGTCCACCTTCCCCGCGGTGGTGCCACCGTAGTAGTGGCGCAGGATCTGCTGTGCGGTCCAGCCCTTACGGGCGTAGCCGTACGCTCCCCATTGCCCCATTCCGCGGCCGTGGCCATGACCGTGCCCGATCAGCGTCACCGTCGACCCGACCGAAAGCTCGACCTGATCGGCCGATTCCGATGAACTCCCGACAGCGAGGCCACCGGCGAGCAGTGCGGGCGCCAGCCCCGCCGCGGCCCAGGTCAACGCTCGGTTACGGGCCCGTCCGGGCCGCGCACCGCTCGCCGTCCATCTCGGCAGAAGCCGTGTAGGTCGGGCTTTGGTCACTGCTGAACACATCCTTCGGTCGCGACGACACCAGCCGCGGGCGCCGCAACGTCGCGACCCCCGTAACGTCTGTGACTGATGTGACGATTGGGACTTAAGTGACCCTAGTGAACGAAGATGCGGATCACCAACCCGAGGGGATCACAACCGGATCACGAGTTGTCCGGTCCGCCGTGACCTCTGGCAGGGACCTCCGGCCGGGACCGGAGAGGCGGCTCGGATTCGTATGTCGTTGTGCTCGGATTCCGGGCTCGATGCCATACGGGTGAACGCGCGTCGACACATTGATCACTTCTGTCACACAGATAACAAGAGCATCACGAGTTACCGGGTCGCGGCGTGTGTCGCCGTCGCGATCGGTGGCCGACAGCGACGATGACCGCCGTACCGAGCACAGTCGATGACGCTTCGGCGACTTCGGCTGCGCTGATGTCGACGGCTGACCGGACCCGACCACACACCCAGACCACGGGCGTGCCGCGGTCCGACCAACCTGCGAGGAGACCTGAGTGCGTTACCCCAGACCGAAACCCTCGATCGCGCTCGCCGCGATCGCCGCCGCGGTCGTCGCGACTCCGTTCGTGGTTATCGCGAGCGAGTCCGAGCCCCGGCTCGTGGACAACAAGCAGACGGTCTCCAACACCGAGATCGAGCAGGTCCCGCTGCGGGAACTGCCTGCCGCCATCGTCGACGTCGCGACATCCGGACTCGCCGCGGCGGGTGTCGAACTGCCGCCGATCGATCCGGACGCGTTCCCGCTGCCGGATCTGACCGTCCCGTTGCCGAAGGGGCTCGTCCCGGGCGCAGGAGGGGCGTCGACGAGTGCCGATCCGTCCGCGTCGCCGGAGTCGTCGACGCCGGAATCATCAACGTCGGAATCGTCGGTGCCGGAGACATCCTCGTCGGAGACGCCCGAATCCTCGGCAACCCCCACCACCGATGCGCCCACCGGCGAGCGTCGGGCACCGTCGACGACGCGGGAGGCCCCCGACGACCCGACGGCCCCGGTTCCGCGCGGTGAGCGGACGCCCGGCAACCGACCCGGTTCGCCCTCGGCGAGTACGACGCCGGCGACACCCACGATGGCCGACGGGCGCGAGGTCGGGGCGGCGGTGACGCACATCGTGCGCGACTCGCCGATCAAGATGGTGGCTTTCACCTGGGACCGCCCGGTCGACGTCGATCTGAAACTGCGAGCCAAGAACCCCGACGGCAAGTGGGGACCGTGGACCGTCCTGGAACAGATCTCGCGCGGACAGGCGCCCAGCGCGAAGAATCCGGTCGGTACCGAGCCGGTCTGGGTCGGCGACGCGCGTGAGGTCCAGGTGGCCGCGAGCAAAGACGGACTCGCGATCCCGGCCGCCGAGACCCAGGGCGGCGATCTCGCCCAGCTGGCCGTCGGCACCGCGAGCACGGTGGTGACGAAGCTGGCCACGACCGCCCTGAACACGCTGAAGGCGACGCTCATCAGCCCGGAGAGCCTGCTGGGCCTGGGCTCGTCGCTGCTGACACCACTGACCGGCGGACCGCAGGTCGTGGCCCGCCAGGCCTGGGGCGCCGACGAGTCCATCCGCTGTTCACAGCCGGTGTACTCGCCGCAGATGCGCGGCGCGATCGTGCACCACACGGCCGGCAGCAATGACTACACCCCGCAACAGTCCGCCGAGATCGTTCGGGGCATCTACGCCTACCACGCACGCAGCCTGAACTGGTGCGACATCGGCTACAACGTGCTCATCGACAAGTACGGCCAGATCTTCGAGGGCGCGTTCGGCGGGCTCGACCGCAACGTCGAGGGCACCCACACCGGCGGATTCAACAAGGAGACCGTCGGGGTGTCGATGATCGGCAACCTCGAAGAGGTGCCGCCGACCGCGGCGATGGTGTCGGCGACCGGCAAGTTCCTGCGCTGGCGCCTCGGCAAGGCCAGCCTCAATCCCGCCGGTACGGCGACCTTGACCTCAGAAGGCTTCTCCGGCACCAAGTTCGCGGCGGGGACGCAGTCGAACCTGCCCGTGATCTCCGGGCACCGGGACTACAACAGCACAAGCTGCCCGGGCGTGCACGGCTACGCCGCACTGACCGCGATCCGGGCGCTCGCCGGGGGTGCCGCACCGGCACCGGAACCGGCGCCGCCCGCGGATCCCGCCGCCCCTGCGCCCCCGCCCGGCGAACCCGGTGCGCCCGCGCCGCCGGCTGATCCGGGTGCGCCCGCGCCGGTACCGCCGGCGGCCTGAGCCGGGTTCAGCGCTCGGCGAACCAGCGCTCGAGCACCTTGGCGACGCCGTCGTCGTTGTTGCCGACGGTGACCTCGTCGGCGGCATCGAGCGCTGCCGGGTGGCCGTGGCCCATCGCGACGCCGTGCCCTGCCCAGGTGAGCATCTCGGCGTCGTTGGGCATGTCGCCGAACGCGATCACGGCGTCGACCGGCAGTCCGGTGAGGTCGGCGAGGCGCGCGAGCCCCGATGCCTTGTGGGTTCCCGGCACCGACAGTTCGATGAGTCCGTTGTCGGTGGAGAACGTGACCTGGGCGAGGTCGCCGACCACGGGCCGCAGACGACGGGCCATCTCATCAGAGGCCATATCCGGTTTGCGGACAAGGAGTTTCACCGCCGGATCACCGAACACCTCGTCGTCACCGACCTCGACGTGGTCGGGGTTGAGCCAGGCGTGTTCGTAACCCGAACTGGCCACGAACGGCGCGGTCGCCGCGTCGTGCGCGGACCGGCCCGCCCGCTCTGCCGCGATCCCGCATCCCGGGATCTGTTGGTAGGCAATCTCTCCGAGCTTGACGAGCGCGTCGGGTTCGAGGTTGGCCGACCACAGCACACGGTCGTTCTCGGCGTCGTAGATGATGGCGCCGTTGGCGCACACCGCGTACCGGACGAATGCCTCGGTGCCGGCGAACTGATCGGTGATCTCGGCGATCCACCGCGGGGGCCGTCCGGTGGCCAGCACGAACTCCACTCCGGCGGCGCGGGCGGCCGCCAGCACGGACACCGTGCGCGGGGAGACCCGGTTCTCGTCGTCGATGAGGGTTCCGTCCACGTCGCTGGCGATGAGTGTGGGTGGACCGAATGTCATCAGCGTCTGCTTCCTCTCGACCGAGCTCTCTCGGCGGCTCGTTTCGCCCGCGCCTCGGCTTTGCGCAGCGCCTCGTCGGCTTCGATCACGGCGGCCTCCTGGGGTGTCGGTGCCGAACCGCCCAGTCGCGACGGGACCCAGAACTCACCCCGTGGATGCGGTCCGTAGGAGTCCTGGACCTCGTGGAGCATCGAGATCATGGTTTCGCGGAGCCTCAGCGTCTCACGCTCCGGTGTCTCGTCGAGTCGTGGGGTGAACGGCAGGCCGTACCGAACGTGTACCGGGAGACGGCTGCGCCCGATGTTCCGCACTCCCCCCTTGGTCCACTGGCGATGGGCGCCCCACACGATCGCCGGGATGATCGGGACGCCGGCCTCGGTGGCCATCCGGACGGCCCCGCTCTTGAACTCCTTGAGCTCGAAGCTGCGGCTGATCGTCGCTTCCGGGTAGACGGCGACGATGTAGCCGTCCCGCAGGCGACCGAGCGCGGCGCGATAGGCCTCGGCGCCGCGCGACCTGTCGACGGGGACGGTCCTGGTGTGGTTGACCAGGAACCGCATGATCCCGATGTCCATCACCTCGGACTTGATCATGAAGCGGGTGCGGCGGCCGGCGCGCTGGACGCCGAGCGCGAGCGGGAGGAAGTCGACGTAACCGGTGTGGTTGACACACAGGACGGCGCCGCCCGAGTCAGGGATGTTCTCGATGCCGGCGAAGTGCAGGTCGAGGTCCTGCGCCCGGACGAGTCCGTTGGCGATGAGTTCCAGGGTGCGATACACCGGCTCGCGGTGTCCGTGCGTCCCTGCGCTCATGCGTCCAGGTTAACGGGGCGCCGCGACACCCCCGGCGACGACGGACACCGGCACCCCCGCCGGTCGACGGCCAGACGGCCAGACGGCCGGTCAGACCACTCCGGGATCGTCTTTTCGCGGCTCGCGCTTGGCGGCGCGTTCGGCCTGCTCCTGGGCATCCATGCGGTTGGCTTCCTCGAGCGTCGGCGCGGAACCGCCGAGCCGGGCGGGAACCCAGAACTCGCCCTTCGGGTGCTCGCCGTAGGCGTCCTGGAGTTCCAGGAGTTTTGCGCTCATCACCTTGTGTAGCTCGGCGGTGAGGGCGTCGGCGCTGCCCGTGGCCTCGAGGGGCTCGCAAACACCAATCGCGATCTTGTACCCGGTTCGACCCAGTTGCTTGGGATGGCCCTTGGTCCAGACGCGCTGGGCACCCCAGATGACGGTGGGGACGATCGGCGCGCCGGATTCGAGGGCCATCCGAGCGGCGCCCGACTTGAAGGCCTTCAGCTCGAAGCTCCGACTGATCGTCGCCTCGGGGTAGACCCCGACGAGTTCGCCGCGCCTGAGGTAGTCCACCGCATTGCGATAGCTGTCCGCCCCCTGGGCGCGATCGACGGGAATGTGCTTGAGCGAACGCATGATCGGACCGGAGATCTTGTTGTCGAAGACCTCCTTCTTCGCCATGAAGCGGACCTTGCGGCGCCCCTGCAGGAAGGCCGGGATACCGGCATAGGTGAAGTCGAGGTAGCCGGTGTGATTGATGGCGACGACGCCGGGGCCCTCGGCCGGCACGTGCTCGACACCCGACACCGTGAACTTCAGACCCTCGGCCAGCCACAGCAGCCGGGCGGCGGTGATCACGGAGTCGTAGACGGGTTCCATGCGAGAGAGCTTAGCCACTCGCCCCGGAACCCTCGCCGACGTCGCCGCCGGCGATCATCACCATCGCGGTCGCACGTGCTCTGTTCTCGAGCGCGTCCACGGTGAAACCCACGTGATCCGACAACTTGGCCAGCCGGTAGGCGACCGTGCTGTGGTGCAGGTGCATCTGCTGCGCTGCCGCTCGCAGAGTCGATGCGCGGAGATAGAGCCGCAGAGTCGAGAGCAACTCCACCCCCTGTGGTGAGTCGCGGAGCTCATTCGCACGCACTATGTCGGGAATGAGCCTGTGCGGCAGGTGGTTCTCCGGTGCCAACAGGTTGAGCGCACCGAGGTCGTCCGCGCTGCCCAGCGGCTGGGGTCCGTAAGCGTGACCGCGGGCAAACCGCGCTGTGCCGACGACCAGGTGAGCATCCGCGGCCTCGGCTGCCAGTGAGATACCCACCTTCACCGATCGGGAAAGTACCGTGTCGACGAATTCGGCCGGGGGTACGAAGGACGCCGGAACGAGCCTGAGGCGATCACCGTCCGCCTCGACCTCCGTCGAGCGACCGGGCGACAGGTCACCGGACACCGGCAGACGCGCGCCGCCGCCTCCTGTGTAGGCGACCACCCGCACCGGAGTCGACGGCGCGACTTTCAGAGCAGCGCATGCGGTCAGCACGGCCAACTCGTCTGACGGGAACAGGAGATCGAGGGTGTGCTCCTCATCGGTGAGCACGCGGCGATGCTGAAGGATGACCGCGGCCGTGAGAGCCATCCGGTCCACGAGCATGTCGTCGAGCGGCAGCGCCGGCCCTGGCCGCTCAATCCAGACGGAGCCGACCGTCACGTCGTCGATCACGACTTCTTTCGACGAACTGGGCACACTCTCGCTCGGCGGAGACCACCGCCCCTGAGGATCGCATCGACGCGCATCGAAACTGTTCGGCCCGCTGGAGATCTCGATGCCGACAATGCAGTTGGCCAGCGCAGCGCTCGCCTGCAACATCGACGTCGTATCCGCACCGTGTCTGACGAGCGCGTCGAAGTAGTCGATCACCCGTACCAGACCCGCCGAATCCGCATCGAGTTCGGCGGTACATCAGTCCCTGCATCCGACAACGCTAGGAGGCAGGTGACGGCGCGCGCAAGCCCCTACGCAGGGCGCCGAACGCCTCCGCTGTCGCCCGCTTACTGACCTCGGCGGCCGCCACCAGACCGGAACCGTGGAAGGTGCCGGGGAACGAGTGCAGTTCCACGCTGACACCTGCGCGAAGCAGGTTCAGGGCATACTCGATTCCCTCGTCGCGCAGGGGATCCAATTCCATCGTGCAGAGATAGGTGGGCGGAAGGCCGGAGAGGTCTGTTGCGCGAGCCGGCGCGGCGTAGATCGACACATCCGGATCCTCCGGTCCGGTGTAGGACTCGCCGAGGTAGAACTTCCACGACAGAATCGCATTCGGCCGATGCCACAGCGGGGTGTCCACGAAGTCGGTCATCGACACGCTGGTCAGCCGATCGTCCAACTCAGGGATCTCGAGAAGCTGGAACGCGACAGGTATCACGCCCTCGTCTCGGGCGCGTAGAACGGTTCCGGCGGCAAGTCCACCGCCTGCGCTCTGTCCACCGACCGCGATGCGGGAGGTGTCGACACCCAGATCCGTCGCGTGGGCGTGGACGTAGGTCAGGGCCGAATAGCAGTCGTTCAACGGGCCTGGGAACGGCGTCTCCGGAGCCAGCCGGTACTCGACACTGGCGACGGCGAATCCGAGTTCGCGCACGACCTGTACGCAGAAGGGGTCAGTGCTCGCCGCCGTTCCGATGGCGAAGCCACCGCCGTGGATCCACAGCAGAACCGGAAGTGGACCCCTGGGACTCTCCGGGGTGAAGAACCGGATACCGACGTCGGGATCCCCTCCGAGACCGGGCGCGGACAACTCGCGCACACGGACTCCGTCCAAGGACAAGTCCGCCAGTTGAGACTCGATGAGGGTGTCGAATGTCCGGCGAGCGGACTCCACGTCGGCGAAGTCGATGTTCGGAAGCACGGTGAGTGCGGGGGCAAGTTCGGGGTCGAGCTGAGGGAACGTCGTCATTCACTCAGCATGCTTCGTGGTGTGTACTGCGTCACCAGCCACCCGTAGGGAGTTGCAGAACACGATTCCGACGCCCGTCGGACGGGATGCGACGTCACACCCTGCAGAGGACGGCGGCCTGCCGCCGCCGCACGCGTTCCCTCCCTGCCACCGTGAGGACTCATGGCCCACGCACCCGCCCGGCACGGCTCGATATCCTGGACGTTTGTAGTGCCCTGCCGCGCAGCCCCGCGCACACCATGAAAGGCCCCTTCGTGCAGATCACCAGCATCGGTCATGCCGGTTTCCACATCCAGACCACCGCCGGATCGATCCTCTGCGACCCCTGGGTCAACCCGACGTACTTCGCCTCCTGGGTGCCCTTCCCGGACAACTCCGAACTCGACTGGAAGACCCTCGGCGACTGCGACTACCTGTACGTCTCGCATCTGCACCGGGATCACTTCGACGAGCGCAACCTGCGGGAGAACGTCAACAAGGACGCCACGGTTCTGCTGCCCGACTACCCGGTGCCGGATCTGCGCCGCGAACTGGAGAAGCTCGGGTTCACCAAGTTCGTCGAGACCACCGACTCGGTCAAGACCACGGTCACGAACGACAAGGGTTCGCTCGACGTCATGATCATCGCGCTGCGCGCGCCCGCCGACGGCCCGATCGGCGACAGCGGGCTCATCGTCTCCGACGGTGAGACGGTGTGCTTCAACATGAACGACGCACGACCGATCGACCTCGACGTCGTCGGCGAGGCGTTCGGGCCCGTCGACGTCCATCTGCTGCAGTACTCGGGCGCGATCTGGTACCCGATGGTCTACGACATCCCGCGGAAGTCCAAGGCCAACTTCGCCTCACAGAAACGCCAGCGCGGAATGGACCGCGCGCGTTCGTACATCGAACAGGTCGGGGCGACCTGGGTGGTCCCGTCGGCCGGACCGCCCATGTTCCTCGACGAGGACCTCTTCTACCTCAACGACTTCGGGTCGGGTGAGACCGCGGACGTCACCTCGATCTTCCCCGACCAGGAGACGTTCCTGGAGCAGATGCGCATCCACGGAACCGACGACGGCGAGAAGCACCGCGGCCTGATGATGGTGTCCGGTTCGGTCGCCGAGTTCTCGGGTCCGGTGCTGAACGAGGTCACGCATCCATACGCTCCCGCCGACGTCTTCGGCGTGAACAAGCGCGCCTACCTCGAGCGGATGAAGGAGAAGTTCGCTCCGGTCATCGCCGCGGACAAGGCCACGTGGGCGCCGGCCGACGGCGAGCCGCTGATCGGCGCGCTCCGCGAATTGTTCGAGCCGATCATGGCGCAGTCTGATCTGATCTGCGACGGCATCGGATACCCGGTCGGACTGGTGATGACGCCGGGCGGTGGCGCGGCCAACGAGGCCACCGAGACCGTCGTCCTCGACTTCCCCAACCGCATCGTGCGCGAGCCCAAAGAGGGAGAGGGCAAGTACCGCTACGGATTCCGGATCGCCACCGAGCTCGTGCGGACCGTCCTGCGCGACAACGAACCCGACTGGGTCAACACCATCTTCCTGTCGACCCGGTTCACCACCTGGCGGATCGGTGGCTACAACGAGTTCCTCTACACGTTCTTCAAATGCCTGACCGATGAGCGGATCGCCTATGCCGACGGCTGGTTCGCCGAGGCTCACGACGACTCGGCGTCGATCACCAAGGACGGCTGGGAGATCCAGCGGCGGTGCCCGCACCTCAAGGCCGACCTCGGCAAGTTCGGGGTCATCGAAGGCGAGAAGCTGACCTGCAATCTGCACGGATGGCAGTGGGATCTGCCCACGGGACGCTGCCTGACGTCGAAGGGCCACGACCTCCGCGCCTCCAGGCTCGACTCCTAGTCGCGGGCGGATCACGACCAGAGATGACATCCGAGCGCACGTACGGCGGCCGCGCGGTGAGCGACCGCGCCGCCGAACGCCGGCAGCGCTTCCTCGATGCCGCGCTGGTCGAATTCACCGACACCGGTTATGCGAAATCGTCGGTCACATCGATCTGCCGGGTGGCGGGACTGTCCCGCCGGCAGTTCTATGCGGAATTCACCGACCGCGAGGAACTGCTGGTCGCCCTGTACGACACCGTTCAGGGCGCCGCGCGCGTCGCAGTGGCAGAAGCACTGGCCGCGTGCGCTTCTCGCGACCTCCGAGACCTGAGCACCGCGGCGATGCGCGCCTACATGGAATCGGTGGGCACCGATCCCCGGCGCGCGGCGGTCTCGTTTGTGCAGATCGTCGGGGTGAGCTCACGCGTCGAGCAGCACCGCCTCGACGGCCGCGAGGAGTGGGCGGACTTCTTCGTCGCCGCCATGGCCGATTTCGCCGGCCGTCCGGCAACCGAGAGACAGCGCCATCTGGCCATCGCCTTCGTCGGCGCACTGACCGGACTCGTCCACCGGTGGAGCGAGACCGCAGATCCCGCCGCCCTCGATGACATCGTCACCGTGCTGGCCGACATCCTGCTCGCCTTCGCGCGTCTCTGACACCCGGGTCGTCCATTGTGTTCTGCGACACATCGGGTGTATGTTCTGCCGCAGTGTGAGACACGGTCGTCTCACTTATTGAGGAGGAATCCATGCGGGGATGGTTACAGCGCGGGCTCGCGCGACTGCTGATCGCGATGATGACGGTCGCGATCACGGCCGTCGCGGTGGTGGGGGGCACGATCAGCGCCGGCGCCGCGAGTGCCGTACCGGTCGCCCCGCCGCTGCCGTTCCCGGTTCCGCCCGCGATTCCGGAGTTCGACAAGGCCTTCTACCTACCCGACCGGTCGGTGGTCGCGGCCAAGAAGCCCGGTGAGCTCATCGCGGCGCGTCGAGTGCATGTGGCGGCCCTGTCGGTGATCCCGGTCAACGTCGACGCCTGGCAGATCTCGTACCGTTCGACGAACACGCGAGGTGAGCCGATTCCGGCCGTGGCAACGCTGCTCAAACCCAAGGGACCGGCCAAACCCGGACCATCGAAACTCGTGTCCTGGCAGTCCGCGGAGGACTCCACCGCGATGTACTGCGCGCCTTCCTACGCACTCCAGCAGGGGTCGATCCCGGGCCAGCTCACCGGGTCGGTGGACTCGAGCTACGAGGTCCTGCAGATCACCTCGCTGGTCGGTGCCGGCTGGTCGGTCGTCATCCCCGATCACCAGGGTCCCGAATCCGCTTTCGCGGCAGGGCCTCTCGCGGGTCGCATCACCCTCGACGGCATCCGGGGCGCGCGGGACTTCGCCCCGCTGGGACTCAAGAACGACCTGCGTGTGGGTCTGATGGGTTACTCGGGCGGGGCGATCGCCACGGGCTGGGCGGCCGAGCTGCATGAGGCATACGCCCCAGAGCTGCCGATCGTGGGAGCCGCCGAAGGCGGTGTGCCCGCGGACATCCGCGCGCTGGTCGACCTCGCCGACAGAAACGCGGCGTCCGGGCTGATCATGGCCGGGATCATCGGGGTCAGCCGTGAGTATCCGGAGCTGGAACGCTTTCTCCGACGCCACATGAACCCGCTGGGCACAGCGTTGCTGGCGAGCAAGAACCCGCTGTGCCTCACCTACCAGGCGGCGCTTGCACCCTTCGTGAACATCAAGGGCCTGGTGAACCTGCCCGGCGATCCACTCGATCATCCGGTTCCGCGAAAGGTGCTGGGAAAGCTCAGAATGGGAGAAACGACGCCCGACTTCCCGATGTTCATCTATCAGTCGAACCCCGATTGGATCGCCCCCGTGGGGCCGGTCAACGAGCTGGTCCGCACCTACTGTGGCGATGGCGCGAGTGTGCGGTATGTGCGCGACCATTTCAGCGAGCACATCACGCTCGCCGTCGAGGGTTTCGCCCCCGCCATCGTCTGGCTACGGGACCGTCTCGACGGCAAGCCGGCGCAGAGCGGCTGCACCACAAGCGTCAGGGATCGATGGCTCTCGACCCGGCCACCTGGCGCGCGTTCGTCAACCTCGTGGGCAACAGCCTCGCCCTGGCGATCAACCAGCAGTTGGGCAATCCGCCGCGGGTGCCGTGACCCTCCCCCGGCCGGACACAGAGTGGGCGGCGTGTTTGCCGACCACGGATGTGGGTAGACCTCCAGCACGGCAGAGAGCCGCCGAGTCGATCGTTACCGACCCGTTGCATGCAGACACGATCCGACGTCGACGAACGCGCATCGAGACGACGGAGGCAAGTCGATTCATACGATGGCGTCAGGGCTTTCGGCCCGCGAGGACGTTAGGTCCGGACGTCGAACTTCGACCGTGAGGAGAACATCATGGCCCAATACCGCGTAGTGGACGCCAGCGAGAACGTCGTCGAGGAGAAAGAGTTCGACGACGCCACCAGCGCCTACGACTGGTTCAAGACCGTCGCCGCCCCGGACGACAGCCTGGGCACCGTCATGCAGGTACACGATGCCGGTGAGTGGAAGAACTTCGAGGTGTCCGACGGCGGCACCAACGCCAGTCCGTCGGCCGACGCGGACTGAACCGCCCCTTCGGCGGGGGTTCCGTCGACATCGGTTTCGCGCCCCAGGGATCGTTCCCTGGGGCGCGCGATGCGTCTTCAGACCCTGAACGCCGCCGGATAGGCGATGGTCCCGCGCGGGACGGGGCCGTCGTCGATCGGCAGTGCCATCATCGCCTCGTCCGGGACGTCGAACGGGGCACGAATCCCGAAGCGCGAGGCGGGAACGAAGCCGAATCGCGGGTAGTACCCGGCATGACCGAGGACCAGGACCAGGTGCTCGCCGAGGTCGCGGGCGGTGGCGAGACCGGCGACGATGGTGGCCGACCCCGCCCCGGTCCGCTGCCGCGACGGCAGGACCGAACACGGTCCGAGCGTGAGTGCGGGCGCGCCGTCGATGTGGCACCTGGAGAACAGTGAATGCCCGACGACGACGTCCACGGCGTCGGTCGCGACGATCGACAGACCCTCGATCCAGGCGTCCGGGTCGGCGCGCAACTCGTCGACGATCCGCGCCTCGTCAGCGGTCGGGAAGGCCGCGATCACCACTTCCCGGATCGCGTCGGCGTCCCCGGCGCGCTCGGCGCGGGTCGTCCACCGGCTCACCGCGTGGCCCGACTCCGGCGCAGGTCCGCGAGAGATGCCGTCACCGGCCGCACCCGCCGGCAGGCTGGCCGGAGAATCGACGGTCGAGGAAACCGAGCGCTTCGGCGCTCCACGGGATGAAGGCGCGGGTGTGATTCGATCCGCGGTACTCGGTGAACGTCGTCGGCACCCCTCGGCTGCAGAACGTGCCGGCGAGCCGGGCGACGTCGGCAGCGATCATCACACCGTCGCCGGTGCCGTCGACATTGCCGACCCCGAGCATCATCGGACTGCGCGGGGTGCCGAGCGTGCCCATCACGTTCTGCGCGACGGCCTGTCGCACACCGGGAACGTCCAGCAGGCCGCCGACCGTCGGTACGAGGAGCTGATGATCGGTCAGACCCGGGTACTTGTCGGCGAATGCCTCGATGCACTCCCCCGCCACCTGTCCGAGTACCCGCTTGCCTTTCGGGGACAGGTAGGGCTGCAGGTCGATGCCGTACGTCTCGCCGTACACCGCCATCAGTGCCGGGATCACCCCGGCCCAGTCCTCGCTGCCGTTGTCATACCCCAGGTTGTTGGCCGGGTTCACCACCACGCCACCCGCCGCGGCGCCGACGATGTTCAGGTCCGGCGCGTACCGCGGAGCCAGCTCCGCGCCGAAGCCGGTGGGGACCGAACCGCCGGAGTAGCCGAACAGTCCGACGGGTGTCCGGGCCCGTGCACGCAGGTGGGCCAGCGCAGTGCGGACGCCATCCAGTGCCGCGTACCCCGACTCACGCGCCATCGTCCAGCGCAGCCCGCGGCCCTCGTAGTCGGGAGCGGCGACGGTGTAACCGGCGGCGAGCAGTCCGGAGATGAGGGTGATGTCGATCGGTGCCTGCTTCGCGTTCCCACCACGCAGCGTGTAGGACGGGTCGCACTGCGAGCCGAGTGCGTCGTAGAACGAGTGGTAGGAGACGACGCGCCGCGGGGTTCCCGCACCGGCGCCCGGGGGCGAGATGACCGTGGTGACCGTCGCCGTCGGTCGGCCGAACTGGCTCGTCGTCCGGTACAGGATCTGGGTCGCCGTGATCGGGACACTGGTTCCGCGCCAACCCAATTCAACCTGACGCGTGCGCAGGGCAGCACCCGGTGAACGCGATTCGTAGCCCTCAGGCGGGTCGTAGAACGGGTCCTGGGACGGCAACTGCGCCGGCGCTCCCACAGGTGCGGGGACGGGCGCGGCCGACACCGTGGGTGCGAGGACGGACAGGGTCGTCGTCAGCCCGAGGATCGCGGTCAGCGCTCCGAGGCTGCGGGAGAGAAGCCGCATGGGTGGTAATCATGCCCGATATGCGCCGTCTACAACGCCTTTCGTTCCGACTCCGCGGCAGGCCGGGCTCGCCGCGTCACCCGGTGGTGGCGTCCGGCACCGGACTCTCTCCGGCTCGCTCGACCGCCTCGACCACCGGCGACATCGCGACCACCACCGCACCGACCACCGCGGCGACGAAGGCGATCACCGCGACGACGCCCCAGCCGGCGCGCGTGGTGTCACCGAGCACCACGATGCCGATGACACCGGGCACGACCGTCTCGCCGACGACCAGGGCGGCCGACGCCGCGCTGACCGCCCCCTTCTGCAGCGCGACGGTGAACATGTAGAAGCCACCCGGTCCACACAGGACGATCGCGTACAGCGCCGGATCGGTGAGCAATTCGCCGAGATCGAAGGGATCGAGGCCGTCGAGGATGCGCACGGCGACGGCGAGGATACCGAACAGCACGCCGCCGGAGAGGCCCGCGAGTACCGCCACACGACGGTGCATCCGCGGCAGGATCGCGGCGCCGAGACCCAGGATCGCCGCTCCCACGACGAGTACCGCCCAGTGCAGCCACCACTCGTGCTCGTGCCCCTCGTCGCCGGCCGAAAAGCCGAGCAGGACCAGCGAGACCACCACGACCGCGATCGCCGTCCAGTCGCGAACCGACAACCGCGCGTTCAGGAACAGGGTGGCGAGCACGACGGTCACCACGAGGTTCGCGCTGACGATCGGTTGCGCCAGGAACAGCGGGATCATGCGGGCGGCGACCATGTTGCCCAGGAATCCGATCCCGTCGAGCGCCATCCCCGCGAGGAACGACACCGTCAGCATCGCGGTGATCGTCGACCGCAGCGACGGCGCCTCGCCCGGCCCGCCGGCGTCCTCGACACTCTGCGCGCCGCGCGCCTGCAACACCGAAGCGGTGCCGTACGCCAGCGCCGCGAACACCGCCGCGAGGATCCCGATCAGCATGGTCGAACAGTAGCCACCACCGGGCGGTCATGCGGGCCGATGCCGATGTCGCCGCGTGCGCGCGTCGGGGCAGCCGGATGCGGCGAGCGGGGTGAGGTCAGTCCGACGCCACGGTGACGTATGCATCGGCTAACTCGCCAACCGCGGGAATCGGCTGGATGCAGTCGAGGAGCACCCCGTCGGGACCTTCGACGATGAAGTGCCGCTGACCGAAGTCCTCGTCGCGCAGATCGAGCACCGGGCGCAACCCGTGTTCGTCCGTCAACCGTCGGTACAGACCGTCGACATCGTCGACCTCGATGTTGACCAGCAGTCCGGCAGCGGGCCGGCGATAGCCGTCGGGGATCGTCGGATGGTTCGCGTCCACGAGCGCCAACTCGAACACGCCGGTGCGCATGCTGACGTACCAGTCGGCCGAGAAAGTGACGTCGAAGCCGAGAACCTGCTGGTAGAAGGCCGACGCCGACCCTACGTCCGCGGACATGAGGACCGGGTACACGCTGGTGACGGTCATGATGGATCCCCTTTACGTACGATGAGTATGTATAGACGACTATACATACGCTACGTACGTAAAGGAATGCTTCGTGCCGAGAGCCTCTGCCGAGGCAGCAGCCGAGACGGCCCGCACCGTCCTCGCCGCCGCCACCGACCAGTTCGCCGAGCGTGGATTCGCCGACGTGTCCCTCGACGACGTCGCCGAGGCCGCGGGCGTCACCCGCGGCGCGGTCTATCACCACTTCCGCAACAAGGCAGCGCTGTTCGCGGCGGTGGCGGCGGCCTGCCACCAACAGGTCGCCGACGCCGTTGTCGCGGCGGCCGAAGCCGCCGGCCCCGACCCGGCTCACCAGCTGAGCGCCGGCTCGCACGCCTTCGTCGATGCCATCACCAGCGGGACCGCCGTGCGAATCCTGCTGATCGACGGCCCGGCCGTCGTCGGTTGGGAGGAGTGGCGCCGACTCGACGAGGCCGGCTCGGCAGCCCATCTACGTGAAGCGCTCGGCGCCATCGGAGTCGACGACGAGTTGATCGACGTCCTCACGATGCTGTTGTCGGGCGCGATGAACGAGGCCGCACTCTGGCTGGCCCGGCACCCCGACGACGACACCGCCCGCGACCGCACGCATCGCGCGTTGGATCGGATTCTCGGCGCCGTCATGTGACGCGCGGGCCGGAGATCACGTTGCGATCTGTCCCGGGATCCGGGACATGACGCAACCGGATCCCGCGGACCCTGTCGGCCCCTCATCGATGATCGAGCTCGCGAGGCGGATGTCCGTATCCGCCGGGCGCATTCGCGGCATCGGCGGTCTCGACCGCGGTGACCGCACCCGACGACGCCAGGACCACCCCGCCGAGAACGGCTGCGACGAATGCCACGATCGCGACCGGACCCCATCCGGCACGGGTGACGTCGCCGAGGAACGCGATGCCCACCGCGCCGGGCAGGACCGTCTGACCGACGACGAGTGCAGCGGCCGCCGCGTTGACCGAACCGGTCTGCAGCGCCACCGTGAACAGGTAGAAGCCGCCGATTCCGCTGAGCAGCAGGGCATACAGCGCGGGATCGGTGAACAGCACCGACAGATCGAGTGGGTCGAGTCCGTCGAGGATGCGCGAAGCGACCGCCATCACGCCGAAGACGGCCCCGGCGATGAGACCGGTCACCGCCGCGATGTGCGTGCGCAGCCGGCGCATCATGATCACGCCCAACGCGATCAGTGCCGGCCCGGCGACGAGCACCGCCCAGTGCATCCACGCGGTGTGCTCCACACCTTCGCGACCCGCCGAGACCGCGAGCAGCACCAGCGACACCACGATCACCGACCCGGAGATCCAATCCCGCAGCGTCAGTCCGACTTTGAGGAACACCATCGCGAGCAGCGCGGTGGCCAGGAGCCTGGCCGAGATGATCGTCTGCGACAGGAACAACGGGATCAGCCGCGCCGAGGCGATCGTCGCGACGAAACCGATGATGTCGAAGACGAATCCGATCAGGAACGGCACCGTGAGCATCGTGGCCGCCGTCGAGCGCAACGACGGATGCGCGGCCGCGGATCGCCGGCGCTCCTCACGGATCGCCGCCCGCTGCGCGACCTGCTCGGCGCCCAGCGCCTGCAGAACGGCTGCGGCGGCGAACGCCAGCGAGCCGATCACCGCGATGACGATGCCGGCGGTCACGACACGAGCTCAGCTCAGCGCGGTGCGAGCACGTCGGTACCGACGAACTTCGCGAGTTCGGCGGGAAGCCGGACCGAACCGTCGGGCTGCTGGTGGTTCTCGAGGATGGCGACCAGCCAGCGGGTCGTCGCCAACGTGCCGTTGAGTGTGGCGGCGGTCTGCGGTTTGCCGTTCTCGTCGCGGTAGCGGATGGAGAGGCGTCGCGCCTGGAACGTCGTGCAGTTCGACGTCGAGGTCAGCTCGCGATAGGTGCCCTGCGTCGGAATCCAGGCCTCGCAGTCGTACTTCCGCGAGGCCGACGAGCCGAGGTCACCGCCGGCGACGTCGATCACCCGATAGGGCACGTCGATGGCGGCGAGCATGTCCTTCTCCCAGCCCAGCAGACGCTGGTGCTCGGCCGCGGCGTCCTCGGGCCGGCAGTAGACGAAGCCCTCGACCTTGTCGAACTGGTGGACCCGGATGATGCCGCGGGTGTCCTTGCCGTAGCTGCCCGCCTCCCGGCGGAAGCAGGTGGACCATCCGGCGTAGCGCTTCGGACCGTCGGACAGGTCGAGGATCTCGTCCATGTGATACCCCGCGAGCGGCACCTCCGACGTACCCACCAGGTAGAGGTCGTCGTCCTTGTCCAGGTGGTAGACCTCGTCGGCGTGAGCGCCGAGGAACCCCGTCCCCTCCATGACCTCCGGCCGGACCAGCACCGGCGGGATCATCAGGGTGAACCCGTTCGCGGTGGCCTTCTGCGCGGCCATGTTCAGCAGCGCGAGCTGCAGGTGCGCCCCCTGGCCGGTGAGGAAGTAGAACCGCGACCCCGACACCTTGGCACCGCGCTCCATGTCGAGGAGTCCGAGCGACTCCCCGATCTCGAGGTGATCCTTCGGGTTCTCGATGTCGCGCGGCTCGCCGACGTGCTCGAGGACCACATAGTCGTCCTCGCCGCCCGCCGGTGCGCCCTCGGCGACGATGTTGGAGATCGCCCGGTGGGCCTTCGTCGCCGCCGCATCGGCCTCGGACTGGCGCGACACCGCCGCTTTGACCTGCTCGGCGAGTTCCTTGCCCTTGGCGAGCAGCGCCTGCTTCTCCTCGCCCTGCGCCTTGCCGACCTGCTTGCCGAGGGATTTCTGTTCGGACCGCAACGCATCCGCTTCGACGATGGCCGCCCGCCGCTCCGCATCGGCGGCGAGCAGCGCGTCCACCAGGCCCGGGTCCTCACCGCGGGAGCGCTGTGAGGTGCGGACGAGGTCGGGGTTGTCGCGAACAGTCTTCAGGTCGATCACGACTTCAAACCCTACTTGAGAGCGCGGTGCGAACCCGATCACGCCGCCTCGGTCCGGCCGGCGGACTCAGGTCCACAGACGGCGCAGATCCTCACGGCCGAACATCGACGCCGCGGTGTCGGCGGTCGGGGTTCCGCCGTGCGGGTCGGCCCCGGCGGCGACGAGGACGCGCACCACGTCGTCGAAACCCTTGAACACCGCGCCGGCGAGCGGCGTCTGACCCTTGTCGTTCGGGAGGTCGGAGTCGGCCCCGCGGTCGAGGAGAGCCGACACCGTCGACGCGTGCCCGTGATAGGCCGCGAGCATGAGCAGCGAGTCACCGGATTGGTTCCGCAGATCCGCCGGGACGCCGGCGTCCAGATAACCGCTCAGCGTCTCGGTGTCCCCGTCGCGGGCCAAGTCGAAGAGCCGCGTTGCGAGCTCCATGACCTCAGGACTCGGGGCGCCGTCGGCGGGTCGATCGTCGGGATGGTCTGCCACCCCACGGAGTGTAGGCCCGCTCCCGCACGCCTCCGCCCGGATGGGACCGCCGGGGACCCCTCGTGTGGGAGACTGGGCGCGGTGTCTCCCCGTCCCGAAACACAGCACGAATCCGCAGGCCCCAGCGAGAGTTTCCTGACGGTCGTCATCGCGTTCGTCTCGAACCTGCTGATCGCCGTTGCCAAGACCGGCGCGGCGATGATCACCGGGTCGGCGTCGCTCGTCGCCGAGGCGGCGCACTCATGGGCCGACACCGGGAACGAGATCCTGCTGCTGATCGCGGAACGTCGCGCCCATCGGCCTCGGGACTCCCGCCATCCGCAGGGATACGGACGCGAGGCCTACATCTGGTCGATGTTCGCCGCGTTCGGACTGTTCGCCGTCGGCGCGGCGGTGTCGGTCCAGCACGGTATCTCCGAACTGCTGTCGCCGGAACCGGCCACGGACTATGGCATCGCCTACGCGGTTCTGGCGATCGCCGCGGTGCTCGAGGGCATCTCCTTCGTCCGGTCCTACCAGCAGGCGAAGCGCGGCGCGGTTAAGCGCCGGATCAGCCTGCTCCGTCAGGTGTTCGCCACATCCGACCCGACCCTGCGCGCCGTCTTCGCCGAGGACGCGGCGGCGCTCATCGGCCTGGCGATCGCCTTCGTCGGCGTGCTCCTGCACCAGGTCACCGGGTCGGCCACGTACGACGCGATCGGGTCCATCCTGGTGGGCCTGCTCCTCGGCGTCGTCGCGATCGTCCTGATCAACCAGAACCGACGGTTCCTGCTCGGGCAGGCGGTCGACGACGCGGTCCAGCAACGGGTTCTCCGGGACCTGCTCGCGCACAGCAACATCGATCGCGTGACCTACCTGCATGTCGAGTACACCGGACCCGTTCAGCTGTTCCTGGTCGCCGCAGTCGATTTCGCGGGCGATGACGTGGAGTCCTCGGTCGCCGTCGCCCTACGGCAACTGGAGAACGAGCTGGAGCGCGACCCGCGGATAGCCGAAGCGGTGCTGACCCTTTCCGCGCCGGGGGATGTCGACCTCGTGCCCGACGCGCCCTGATCTCGCCGGACCCTTCGAGGCTCGTCGCTTGCGCTCCTCGCACCCAGGGAGCAGGGGGTGGCTGCTTCGCTCGCATCTGGAGAGGGAGCAGGGGGGCTTGCGCTCGCATCTGGAGGGAGCAGGGGGTCCGCACCCTCCAAGCTCAGGGCGCGGGATCACTCCGGCGGCGAACGGAACTGGTCCCGCTTCCAGTCGCCGTTGATCTCGTCGCGCTCGCGGACGGCCTCGCGGAAACCGGCGGTCGCGGCGCGCTGCTGGAAGGCGTATCCCTCCCGGGTGTGACGGGAGATCCCGTCGAACACCGTGCTGATCATCCCCGAGTTGGCCACTCCCTGCGCCAGGAGCGCACTGTTGAGTGCGAGTTTGGCCATCACCAGCTGGTTGACCGGCATTCGCGCGATCCGCTCGAGGAGTTCCTCGGTGCGGGCGTCGAGCTCGTCCGCCGGCGGCGCCTCGACGGCCAGCCCCCACTCGTGCGCCTGCCGGCCCGACAGGCAGTCGCCGGTGAACAGCAACCGTTTGGCGCGCTGATCGCCGAGCCGGTGCGCCCACATCCCGGCGGCGGGGATGCCCCACACCCGGGTCGGTGGGTACCCGATCTTCGTGTCGTCGGCGCAGATGATCTGGTCGGCGTAGAGGGCGATGTCCGTGCCGCCCGCGACCGCGAATCCGTGCAGCTTGGCGACCGTCGGCTTGTTCGCGTGCAGCAGGCTGGCGAACCCGCGGTTGAACCTGCTCATCATCGCGTAGTCGATCATGGGATCCCAGGTGCGATTCGGGTCGTGATTGCGCGCCTGCACAACGGGATCGAGGACGGTGCCGGTCCGGGGATCGACAGAGTGCGACGGGTCGCCCCCGTTCTCCGCGAAGATCGACAGGTCGTATCCGCCGCAGAAACCCTTGCCCCGTCCAGACACGACGATCACGTGGACACCCGGGTCGAGATCGGCGCGTTCCACCGCGTGCGACAGTTCGACGGGGGTGTCGATTGTGATCGCGTTGCCCTGATCGGGCCGGTTGAAGGTGATGCGGGCGATCCGGCCGGTGACATCGTAGGTGAGAGTGCGGTATTCGATGTCCGGTCCGCTCGCCGCCCGGCCGGCGAACAACGAATCCTCGCCGTCGCGGAGGCCGTCGCGCCACCCGGCCGGCCGCGACCCGTTCGACTCAGCCATGAGTGTTGCCCTGCACCGTCTTCGGGACCACCCGCTCGATGATCGACGCCGTGTCGACCCCCGACGGCAACGTGCCGAACACGTCGCCCCGGTCGTTGCCGAGTCGGCTCGCGACGAACGCGTCGGCGACCGCCGGGTGCCCGTACCGCACCAGCAAGGACGCCTGCAAGAGCTGGGCCATCCGGCCGACGACCCGGCGAGCCCGGTACTGCATCGCATCGAGGTCACCGAACTCTCGCCGGAGTTCGGCCGCTGCGGCGTCGAGTCTCCGGTCCGCCCCTGTCGCGCAATCGATCTCGTCGAGGAACGCGGTCACCGTGGCCGGTTGCTTGGCCATCGCGCGCAGTACGTCCAGGGCGGCGACGTTGCCCGAGCCCTCCCAGATGGACATGAGGGGCGCCTCCCGATAGAGCCGGGGCATCCGCGACTCCTCCACATACCCGTTGCCGCCGAGGCACTCCAGCGATTCGGCTGCATGGATCGGGGCGCGTTTGCAGACGTAGTACTTGCTGACCGCGAGGGAGATCCGTCGGAGGGCGTCGGCCCGTTCGTCCCCGGCGCCGGCCTTGTCGGTCAGCTCGGCGAGCCAGAGCGCCGTCATCGTCGCGCCCTCCGACTCGACCGCCAGATCGGCGAGAACGTTGCGCATCAACGGCTGATCGACGAGCGCGGCGCCGAATGCCCTGCGATGGGTGGCGTGATGCGCGGCCTGCGCGACGCCGACCCGCATACCGGTCGCCGAGCCGAGAGTGCAGTCCAGGCGGGTCATGTTCACCATCTCGATGATCGTCGCCACCCCGCGGCCCTCCTCGCCGACGAGCCACCCGACCGTGCCGTCGTACTCCACTTCGCTGCTCGCGTTGGAGTGGTTGCCCAGCTTGGCTTTCAACCGCTGGAGCAGAAAGGTGTTGCGCGTCCCGTCGGGAAGGACCCGCGGGACGAAGAAACACGACAACCCGCCCGGCGCTCGGGCGAGCACCAGGAACACGTCGCACATGGGCGCCGAAGTAAACCACTTGTGACCGGTGATGCGGTACGTCCCGTCCGGTTGCGCGACGGCGGTCGTCGTGTTCGCCCGGACATCGGAGCCGCCCTGCTTCTCGGTCATCGACATCCCCGCCGTCAATCCCGCTTTCGACAGCGGGGTGCGCAGCCCCGGGTCGTAGGTCGTGGAGACGAGCAGCGGCTCGTACAGAGCCGCGAGTTCGGGGTTGGCCCGCAATGCCGGGACGACCCCGTAGGTCATCGACATCGGACAACCGTGCCCGGCATCCACCTGCCCCCACACGCTCGACTTCACGGCGCGCTCGAAATGGGCCGTCGGGCTCGGGTCCGACCATGCGGTTCCGCCCAGGCCCAGGCCGATGCCCGTCTGCATGAGGTGGTGGTACGCGGGGTCGTAGACGACCTCGTCCACCCGATTGCCGTACCGGTCATGGGTCCGCAGCTCCGGCGGATGGGATTCGGCGAGATCGCCCCACCCGAGCGCCTCGGCGCCGCCGGCCAGGCGGCCGATCCGGTGCAGTTCCTCGAGCATGTGGTCGGCGCCCGCGCGGTGGACCGCCTCGGAGATGGCCGGATTGTCCGCGGCGTCGAAGTCGACGAGCTCGGGGACCTGATTGGTGACGGCATGGGTGGAGATGGCGGGCCCGCCTTCCTGATCGGAGTCGCGACCCACGCTATTACACTTTTCACACGACCGCCAGAGATCTGTAATATCCCTGCGTGCCGCTGTCCCGGACCTCGCGGACTAGCATCGACGGCGTGCCCGAACGCGTGAACATTCCCAAGCTCACGGCGCGTTCGGTCATCCTCAGCGCCCTTCTCGGCCTCGACTCGCCCGACGCCTCGATCAACGGAATCCTGGCGATGACGACTGATCTCGGGCTCCGCGAATCGACGGTCCGGGTGGCCCTCACACGGCTGGTCGCCGCAGGAGATCTGGAACGCACGAACGGCCGGTGCCGGCTCTCGCCACGACTCGTCGAACGGCAGCGACGACAGGACCGCGCGCTGCATCCGGCGCGCCGCGACTGGGACGGCATGTGGGATCTCGCCGTCGTGACCGTCGGTTCCGAGAGTTCGACCGACCGCGCCCTCCTCCGTGACGCGCTGCAGAAGGCGCGGCTCGGCGAGATCCGGGAGGGAGTCTGGGCGCGTCCCGCCAACCTCGACATCGAGTTCCCGTCATCGGACCTGCGCCGTCGGCTGAACCTCTTCCGAGCCGTTCCCGAAGAGGCATCGGCAGACCTGGCAGCGCGACTGTTCGCGCCGTCGACCTGGGCGGAATCCGCGGTCGACTTGCTCGACGCCCTGGCAACCGCACCCACCGTCGCGGAGCGGTTCGAGGTCGCCGCCGCGTGCGTGCGCCACATCCTGCGCGACCCGCTCCTGCCCGTCGAACTGCTCCCCGAGCCGTGGCCGGGAGACCGTCTCCGCGACGGCTACGAGCGCTTTCGGAACGAGCTCACCGGACTCGCCGCACGGCACCTCACGCCCGACGACGCGTGAACAACCGGCGCCCCACCGACCGTCGACCTCGATCGAGGGGCATCGGCCGGGTCGGGCATCCACGCACGAGGGTGTGCCCGGTCGGGTCCGTTAGGCATGATGGAACCCGATGAACGCGCCCGACCCCGACCGCAGCCGCCCCGCCGACGCCGACGCACCGCACGCGTCGGCATCCGGCCGACCGGCCGGCGGAGCCCGCCGACCAGGCAACATCGCCCGCAATCCGGTCTTCGTGATCCTCGGCGCGATCGTCGTCGGCGCGATCGTGGCGGGCGGGATCGCCTTCACCATGGGCGTCTTCGACGACAGCGGCAGCGTCGGCGGCAGTAACATCGGCGAAGGCGAACGGCTCACCGAGAACGCCTTCACGAAGTCGGTCGCGGGCGACTGCCTCGACTGGCCGGCCGGAAACCCGGGGCAGCCGGTCGACGTGCCGTGCGAGCAGAAGCACCGCTTCGAGGTCGCGGGCGCCATCGACACCGCACTGATCCCGGGTGCCGAGTTCGGCGAGGACGCACTCTGGCCGGGCGCCGAGCGCTTCGCCACGATCCGCGACGAACAGTGTCCGGTGATGGTGGACCAGTATCTCGACGGACGTCTCGACCCGCAGGGCCGCTTCGCGGTGGGCATGATGTACCCCTCGCAGGCGCAGTGGGACAAGGGCGCGCGTCAGCTGCGCTGCGGGGTCCAGGAGAACGGCGCCGACGGTGCGCCGGTCCAGTTCTCCGGTCGGGTCGCCGACCAGAACCAGTCGTACGTCTGGCCCGAGGGAACCTGCGTCGGGATCAACACCGAAACCCGTGCCCCGACCGGGTTCGCGGTGAGCTGCGCTGAGCCGCATGCCTTCCAGACCACCGGGATCGTCGATCTGTCGGTCCGCTTCGGTGACCGGATGTCGAACAAGCCGTGGCCGCCGACGGGTGCGCAGAACAGCTACCTCGGTTCGATCTGCCCGGTCCAGGCCGAGCGGTTCGTGGGCGGGCGAAAGCCGCTCGACGCGACCACGCTCAACGTCCAGTGGTCGGTGCTCAGCGAGCCGAGCTGGCTCGCCGGGAGCCGCAAAGTCGTCTGCTACCTGGGCCTCCCGGACAAGCGCGGCGGGTTCGCGACGCTGGTGGGCGACGCCAAGGGCGGGGCCTTGCTGATCAACGGCCGCGCGCCGGTCGCGCCGCCCGAAGCACCCCCGGGACGTGCCCTGCCGACACCGGTACCGCTGCCTCCGGGGATCGCGCCCAACCCCGACGAAGCACCGGCCCCGGCGGGCTGACGCGATGTCCGTCATGATGTCCGACGACGAGTTCGACGGACTGGTCTCCGACGCGCTGGACACCATCCCGACCGATCTGACCGACGCGATGAACAACGTGGTCATCCTCGTCGAGCCGTTCAATCCCGAGGAGCCGGGCATCCTCGGGCTCTACCACGGTGTCGCGCTCACGATGCGGACCAGCGACTACGGCGGCTTCCTGCCGGACACGATCACCATCTACCGCGACCCCATCCTCGCGATGTGCCACTCGCGGGAGGAGGTCGTCCACGAGGTCGCGGTCACCGTCGTCCACGAGATCGCCCACCACTTCGGCATCGACGACGAGTGGCTGCACGCCAACGGCTGGGGATAGAGGTAAGCGGACCCGGCCGGGTCCGCCCCGGATCGTTCTCGATGTTTGACCTGCGGCGGAACGCGGTACGAGGGGTAGCAGATCGAGCAGCCCTCTATCGCAGGAGTCAGCCCATGTCCTCAGACGCCATCGTCATCCTCCGGGACGACCACAAAGAGATCCGCAAACTGTTCCGCGACTTCAAGTCGCAGGGCGACAACGCCGTCAAGACCAAGGGCAAGATCGTCGACAAGATCATCGAGGCCCTCACCGTGCACACCTACATCGAGAACGAGGTGATGTACCCGGAGATCCGCAAGCGGGTCCCCGATCTGGAGGACGACATCCTGGAATCGTACGAGGAGCACCATGTCGCGGACGTCCTCGTCGTCGAACTCGCGGCACTCTCGCCGGACGCCGAGCGATTCGACGCCAAGACCACCGTCCTCATCGAGAACGTCGAGCACCACATCGAAGAGGAAGAGGACGAGTGGTTCCCGAAGGTCCGAGAAGCCCTGAGCCGCAAGGAGCTCCGGGAGATCGGTGAGGAGATGATGCGTCGCCGGGAGAAGGCCCCCCGCCGGCCGTCGCAACCCTCCGCCCTGAAGAAGACGGTCGACGCCATCATCAAATAGCCCCTGCCCCCTGAGGTGCGAGCCTGGCTCTGGCCTATGGGATTTGAACGTAGTAGGACACGCCCTTGTTGAGGTTCGGGTGGGTGGTGAAGGACATGAGGTTGATGCCTTGTCCGACTCCGCGGAGCTTCACGCGGACCGGCGCCTCTGGTCGTGGTCCGAGGTCCATCGGCACCACTCGTTCGCGGTACTGGATGCCGGACCAGTAGCCGATCGCGACGTTGACCTTGCAGGAGGGGTTGCGGCCCCAGGCGGGTTGGGTGCCGGTGAATCCGCGTGAGGTCAGGTGGATGGTGGCCTGGCCCCGCTTGGCGGGGTTGGTGTCGATTCCGACGTGGATGGCTCCCTGGCAGAAGGCGTTGTTGCCCATGACCCAGATGTCGTCTCCGAGGATGCCGAGTCGTGGTGCTGGCGCTGCTGATGCTGTCGCTGGGACTGCGAGTAGCAGCGCCGACAGTGCGGCGACGGTGACCAGAGCCCGAGTGGTGATCGTCTTCATTGTCATGTGTCGCAACGCTACTGTAGGTGTCGCTGGCGCCTCGGACATCGGCGTCACGGCCCGGTTGGGCTCCCGCATCGGGCATCAATCGCACTGCTACGTGCAGCTTTTGCCCACGTCACCGAGCGGAGGCTGTGTCCATGCGTTTGAGCGATACCCAAGCGGTCGAGGGCCGGGCGTCCCGAACGTGGGTGCCCGGCCCTCTCGGGGGTTATCCGTAGATCACCTCGCCGTAGATGCCGGCTTGGGCGATGACGTCGGCGGTGATGGCGTCGACGTCGCCGGCGTCGTTGCTGCGGCTGGCCGCTCGGATGAGGTTCCGCAGGTAGTCGGAGTCGGAGACCGCTACCGAGCCGTCGGCGACGGCGTTGATCCCGCGGGCGATCGTGTCGAGGGTGATCTCGTGTACTACGTCTTCGAGGTCTTCGATGACGGCGCGCTGGGTGGTGCTCCACCGGTATTCGATGCACCTCGACCAGTAGCCGATGCCACCTTCGAGGGCGCAGACGTAGATGTCGGTGAGGAACTGGGTGCGGGCGTTGGTGCGAGTGGTCATGGTGACTCCTTCCGATTGCGTGACCCGGTGTCGCGTCCACCCTTGGGGACACGGTGAGGGTGGGCGGTCAACCCCGTAGAGCGCAGCGTGGGTTGAGGGGTCGGGCCCCCGGCGTGTCACGCTGAAAAGACTTGTGACAGAACTATTGTCAATGCATCGTGGTCAGAGAGGTTGTTCTGTGCGGCGTCAGCCGCTCCGAGGTCTGCATCGAGCTGGTCGGCGAGCGCGGCCAGGGCTCTTAACGGCCGTGTCTCGCGGGGCCACGCTGGATTGAGAAGAGTGGCGACGGCACGCGATGCTTAGCGATTCGTAATAGTGCGCGTGCCAGATGCGATATGGGTGGGTGAGGATGGCGCCCGACCGCCGGGGAGGACGACTCGGGCGCCATCCTCGTCCGCGGTCCGGCGGGCGGATGTTCCGGTGCGCGCGGCGCGCCTACGACAGCCAGCCGAGCGGTACCGGTTACGTCACGTGACGAACAACGATGTCGATTTCTCTCGGAATCGTATCTGCCGCAGTTGTTTTCAGGTGCCGATTACTTATCTGGCTATCGGCCTTCTCCTGCGTCTCGGGTGGCGAGGATGTTGATGAGGGTCAGGATGCTGTGACGGTGATGCTCGGGAAGTCGGTGGATGTCGGCGGCCAGCCGATACAGGTGGGGCCATGCGGCGTTGGCCGCCCGTACTCGCTGCGCCATCGACTGATCGCGATGTTGGTGGTGGAACTCTCGGGTGAAGAACGCGATGTCCACACCGAATCTGTCGGCGATTGCCGCGATGATGGTGAAGCCCGGTTCGGTCGCCCGGCCTGTCCGCAATGAGCTGAGCATCGGTTCTTTCAACCGCCCTGGGCTGGTCTGGTTGGCGCGCCGACACACTTCCCGCCCGGTCGGCCGCACGCCGGGCGCCGGGCCGGGTGCGTGCTCGAACAGCGCGTTGACCAGCTCCACCCACGGCAAGCACTTGCTCATGACCGCGTCGGCGACGGTTGGGTTGCCGTTCGGCGACTCTGTCACCAGCACACCCCCTCTTTCCCCGGATCAGGCGACCCCGGTCGATTCGCAGGCAGCGCCTGAACCCCGACGACCCCGCCTCATCGCTGTGTGTGGCATCCCACACGAAGTTCGCTAGTTGCTGCTAGCGGATCATATGTTAACTTTCGTGCATCGTGTCGTCCGGGAGACTCTGTCCGGCCATCACCTCGGGGAGTGCAGAGACATGGGCGTGAAGCGTCGGTTGGTCACTATCGGTGCCGGTGTGTTGATGACCGCAGCTGCGACTATCGCTGCTGCCCCGATCGCCTCGGCGGTGAGTTACACCCCGGTACCGGGCGGCGGAGTTGTTCATCTAAATCCCGGGGAAGCCCGCACGGTCCACGACGCTCGTGTCGGTGGCGCGGTGGATGCGCTGCTGCCGCAGTACGGACGTAGCCAGAGCGGCCGCACGCTTGGGCAGGGAGTGCAATTCTATTCCGGCGCAGCCGCTTCCCTGAACCGAACCATGCACGTGGACTACCGAAACCTTCCCGGCGGGACACTGATCAGGATCAGCACCCACCGCTGAGCGCAGCAGCACGACCAGCAGCGCCAACCGGAATTGTTCATCCATCGTGGGCCGCGGCGCACGGCCAACTGACGTCGTGCGATCAAGCCTCGCCCTGCGGTGACCGTGGCCTGTCTGCACCCCACTCCCACATCTGAGGAAAAACCTATGAACCTGTGGTTCATCGAGCTACTGGGGACCTGGCTCTGGAATAGCTAGCCCCGTCCTTCACCCACTGTGCAGCCCCCATCGACCGGCAGGAGAGTAGCCATGTTCGGCAGCCCTCGAAGAAACCCGATGCGCCACGCCGTGGTGGTAGCGCTAGCTACCAGCGCCGCGCTGTCAGCTCTCGTATGCGGACCGGGCCCAGCAGCCGCAGCTCCCGCCCCGCTGGCGTCGACCTATGACCGGCTCGTCACCGACGACGGGTGGAAGATCGAGCTGCGCGCCTCGGAGTTGGTGGTCAACCCGATGTCGAACATCGCCAACAGCTTCGCCTCCCGCGAAGGATGGGTCTCCGCGCGCGTCGGAGCGCTGATCACCCCAGCCGCGGGCCGTACCCCCTCACAACCAGTGAGTTCGGGTGTGCTCGAACAATTCCTGGTCATCGGATGCCAGATCGACATCTCCGACGGCGCGACGTTCGGGTTCGGATCATCCTTCGGCCCGAACGCCAACGTCACCATCTCCGGGCAACCAGGCGCGTCGATCGGCGGATCAGCGTCGGTGTCGCCGTCGATCTCCTCCAAGCTCAAACCCGGAACCATCAACGAGATATCGCTCGGTAAGAAGACGTTGCAGACCAATCGGGCCTCGATCCGCGCCAAACGCGTCCACGTCCGCGTGGACGGGTGCGCCGGCCCGGTCACCGTCCGGGTGATCGTACGGCTATCAGTGTCCACACCGACCGCCGATGACACCCTCAACCTCTACTCGGCGCGGATGTGGCTGTAATGCACCCGAACCCGGTGAACCTGGGCGACCAGGCAGACACGCACGTGCCGTCAGCGTGGCGGGGGTGGCTGCCGGTCCTGGCCGTACTGCTGGCAGTCGCTCTGGCCACGATCACGACGCTGGTGTTGATCAGCACCCCGGCCGCGAACGCGGAAACCCCCGCCGAGCGGTGCGCACGCGAGACCGCCGCCTACAACAGCGCCTGGGCCCAAACCTGGGCGGCGTCCAACGGCAAACCCGCCAACCAAGCCCCACCACCACCGGTGCCGTACGTGTGTGTTGATCCCGGCCCGCCGACCTCGTCAACCACCCCACCACCGTCGGTGACCGCACCAACCATCCCGACCGAGACCAACACCCCAGACACCGGCGGACCGAACATCGGCGCTCACGCACCCACCGACATCCCCACCGCCGGCCAAACCCCCATCGTCCCGATCCCGGGCCAACAGCCGCCGCCGGGCACACCGCGGGTCGACCCACCCACCCCCGCGGCCGCTGAACGGCCACAACCACTGCCAGAGATTCCCGGTCGCGTCGAGGTCGATCGAGCTGGTGAACCTGCTGCCCCAACACGCAGCATTGACGGACAGGCGCGCCCCGCCGAGATCCCTGGCGATCAAGCCACCTACGACATCGTGTCGAAATCGCCCACGCTGCAGGCCCAGTGGAAGCAGATCAAAGACGACTGGAGGGTTGAGTACCGCGATGGGGAGGGTTCCTACACCAGTTACCGAGACAGGTTGGTCGTCATCCAGAAAGGCTCGCCGACAGCGGAGGCGCAACTGATTGCGCACGAGTTCGGGCATGCGGTGTACCCGCTCACGATCGACCACTCTTCCACAGAGTCCTGCATCAACTCTCAGCTCGACAACGAGGGTGCGGCGACCTTCAACAACATCAAGATCCAGCGCGAGATCATCGCCAACGGCGGCCCTGACATCGGCATCGCCGGCGGAAACGAAGCCGGATTCAACGCCATCTACGATGAGTACCTTGGCAGCCAACGCAGTGACGCCGAGTATCAGAAGGCCATTCGCAAGATGGGCGCCTTCTACGGCGAAAACCTAAACCCCTCGACCGCACCAGAACTCAACTACCGCCAGTACTACGAGAAGGGCTGCAACTGATGGCACTCACTCGACCACGATCGACGATGATGACCACGGCCGCGGCCACGCTCGCGGCGGCAGTGATGGTGGCGACCAGCGCGTGTGGAGGAGGAGACACAGTGAGCAACGCCAGCACACCCGGCATGCCTGCTGATCCCACGGTGTGGCAGTTCATCGACACCGCCAGCGCCCATATGCCCCTGACCCAGGAATCGACGTCGACACTCCTGGATACCCCGGCCGAGCAGATCCTGCCCCGACGTTGGGAAACCGAGCCGATCACTCTAGGCACACACCTGAAAAACGTTGCCTCGACGATCTTCTACACCGACGACCAGCAGTGGGAACGCACCTACCTGAAGTTCACGCCCGACACGTGCATCACCCTCGACGGACTCAAAGCACAGTACCCCGACATCACCCTCGAACGACTGGCCTCCGGCCACTCGCCAAAGGAAGTCAACGAGTACGGCACGACCCGCGACAACACCCACTTCATCTTCACCATCGAGGCCGGTAGCGGCTGCCTCACTGGCGTTGACCTCTCGCCGAAGCAGTAGCCGAGCCGCGGATCGGCTGTCGCCCGGATATGCCCTCTCCTACAGCACCTCCAGCTCGACTCACTGTCCAGTGGCGCCCCGGTCGTCGGGTCAGGCGAGTCGGGGTGGTCAAAGAGTGAGATCGGTAATCGTCTTGCCGAGCTACGCCTCGACCGGTACCGCTACCGCGACCGCTTGATTCAATGCGGCGTCCTTTCTTCACGGTCCGGAGCGCGTCCGCAGGCTGGGCCGGTCTTTATCCGTAGACGAGGGAGCCGAAGAGTGCTGCTTGAACGATGGCGTCTGTATCTGTCGCGTCGATGGTCTCGGCATCGTGGGTGCGGTCAGCGGCGGCGATCCTACGACGCTGTCCATCCGGGATCATCGCTGCGCCACTGACGATGGAGTTCACGCCCCGGGCGATCGTGTCGAGGGTGATCACATGCGGATTGCCGGAGATTTTCTCGACGGTCGCTCGCGGATCACTGCTCCAGCGATAGTCGGTGCAGGTTGGCCAGTAGCCGATGCCGCTTCAAGTGCGCAGGGGTAAACGTCGGCCAAGAACTCGGTGCGCACCGTGGTCCGCGTTGCCATGATCGGCCTCCTCGAACTGCGAGTTTGGGTTGCATGACGTCACTGGTGACGAAATATACAGTAGCGCAATGCGTTTCGCCGATAATCTACCTTATGTCAAGTAGAATCCTGCATATTGGATCCAATGCATCTGATGAGACATCAAAGCAGTGACCACCGGCACCATGCCAGGCCTGGGGTCAGCGATCCGAAAGCAGCTGGCCGTAGACGTCTCTGATAGTGGCCAGCACGTCGGCTGGCCGTAGCTGCATATTCTTGCCTACCAGCGAGCGGTCCAGCGCGCTGCCGTCCTTAATGGAGTCCGGGACCAGGATGTGCCAGAGGAAACCCTGCGGCATTGGTGGCACGCCAGCGTCTCCGATGTAGGCATTGATCGCTGCACAATCGCGTTGGCGTCGTCCTCGCTGAATGGGTCCCAGCGCACGGTCTCTTCGCCCGTCGAACGACCGGTATACACCGTCTTTACTGGCGGGCGTGCATCTACTGGGAACTCGGACCGAAAACATCGCGACGGTCCCGCAGCCCATGCCGTCAATGCCCCGTGGCCGTTCTCGATCGCGATCACGTACTTGCCCGGTTCGATGCCGGCTGGTGGCTCCCCACATCCGGCCGGGACCGTTTGGTACTCGCTCCATGTCTGGCTCATGACCTGGATTTTGCCGTATCTGTCGCGTTCCAACGCGTAGTCGCCGGACGGGTAGGACTTGCAACGACTCACCGGTCGCTGCAACCGTTATATGCAGCGACCAAATATGCAGGGTTACCAGCAACCTTGACATAAGGCGCGGCGCCGCCCCGCTGCTGTCCTTCCCTCGGACCCGAGATCACCGAAATACAAGCTCTACCCCCCGACGGCATAGGCCGCCAGTCGCGGCCTATTGTTGCCCATCAGCTGCGTTAGCAGGGAAACTGTAGCGGTGTCGGGCGGGCACCTCCGCCAGCGGAGCACTCCGTCGGCCTACGACGCTCTCAGCGGAGCCCTGGGTGTGACGCCCGCCGGAACAACCCACCCCAGACGCGCTACGTTCCGTTAGTGAATCAAGACGCAGGTGGATCGTCAGTGCCGACCGCATTGCGGTTCTCGCTTCCGTTCGCAACGCTTGGCTTCGCGCTGGGCGTTCTAGCGGCCGTTGGATGGCGCTACACCGTTCCGCGACTGCTCTTCGATACCGCCCCGCCGCAGCTGCCAGCAGGCAAAACTGGGTACATGCTCGTGGTCAACTCACTGGAGTGGGTGACCGGGCCGACATGGTGGCCGGCTTTCGCCCTCTTACCCGCTATTGGCTTCGCTACCGGACTCATCGTCGGGATTCTGGTCGCGCGTTGTGTACGAGGTCTCAGTGCCCGCCTTCAGGCCGCCGCAGCGGTGCTGGGGTGCGGCGTCGTCGGTGCGCTCACAGGTTTGGCCGGTGCAGTGTTTGCTCATCGGGAGCAGCCCAGGATCGGGTTTATCAACACCGATGGACCGACCTCGATTGACTACAACAACCTCGACGGCCACCCGCTGGTGCACGGCGCGCCGCCACTATGGGATCTCAGTCCGACGTACCTAACGTTTCCCGTGGTCGGCTTCTTAGTCGGGGTTGCAACCGCCACGATCGCCATAGGCACCCGCCGTTTGCGACATCCCTCGTCAAAAGGGTTCCGTACCGACAAGCCGCGGCTGAGGTGATCTGGCCCGAACACGACGCCCAGAACAAACCTCGAATACAGCTGCGCCACAGCGGGTTCAAGGCTTGCCATCAGCGAAGACGTGGGGCTCAGGCTCGATGGCCTGGTGCAGCTACTTCGGTTACAACTCGATAACCTGCGGGTTGGTGTCAATGATGCATCAGATGAGACTCTCTAGGCTCGTCTCACGTCGTCTGTAGCGCGCACCGGCGACCTGGGACACTCGGTCACGTGGACGAGATCAGCGACGTTGGTGAGAAAGCGGCGGTCATCCTTCGAACTGCGGGAGTCGAACTCGCCCCTGGGCTCACCGACGCCGAGTTCGATGCAGTCACAGAGCAGCATGGGTTCAGGTTCAACCCCGACCATCACAGTCTGCTTGCGACCGCTTTGCCCGTCGGAGACCGTTGGCCCGACTGGCGCAATGGCGATGAGACGTATCTGCGTCAGATGCTCGACTGGCCGGCCCGCGGAATGGTCTTCGACGCACTTCGCCAGGACCCGCCATTCTGGGGCGCCTCATGGGGCCACCGGCCGGCAGCAGAAAGTGACGTCGAGGCGGTCACGCGGCGTGAGTTGGCAAAGTGGCCACGGCTCATACCGGTCTTCGGCCATCGCATGACACCTGCAGCTCCCTCACCGTCTGGGTCGCCGGTGTTCTCTGTCTGGCAGACCGACGTCATCTTCTACGGGGCCGATCTCCTCGAGTACCTCGAGAACGAGATGGCCGGGTACGGAATTCGGCACCTCTCCCCTAGAAGAGTCGACGTTCCTTACTGGACCAAGTTTGTCGAGGCAGCTAACAGCGCCGATGTGATCTGATGTCGCCGACGGAAGGACCATCACGCAGGGCGGTGTTCGGCCGCTCAGCGCACCCGATCTTGCCAGTGTCCTCATCGACCTCGATCTCTCGACGACGCTCTGCCTAGGAACACGCAGTGAACGAATATGCGGTGATACCAGCAAGGCACTGATGGTGTCACGCCCGACTCGTTCCTGGGCGGAATGCTCAACGGCCATGGCGTGTGCCGCTGGTCAAGTCCCAAGTAGTG
>NZ_LIYC01000027.1:0-64289 GCF_001418765.1 Gordonia sp. HS-NH1 | reverse complement strand
GAAACGCCGGGAGGGATCAGACAGATGCGATCGGGTTGGCGGTCGCGCTGGTCGCAGCAACCGTGATGCACCGTCCGGTCAGCAAGACTCGCACATGGGGACTGCGGCGCATCGAGGTCATCGCCGCTCTGGGGCAGGCCTCGCTGCTGCTTGCTGTCGGGCTCTACGCCGCTGTTGAGGGCGTGCGGAGACTGTTCGCTCCGCCAGAGGTTCCCTCGACCGAACTGCTGATCTTCGGAATCATCGGGCTCGTGGCGAACATCGTCGCCATGCTGGTGCTTGCCTCAGGACGCGGGGCCAACTTCAACATGCGAGCGGCGTTCCTGGAGGTCCTCAACGACGCACTGGGATCGCTGGGTGTAATTGTCGCCGCGATCGTCATCGCTACCACCGGCTTCCAACAAGCCGACGCACTGGCCGGCCTGTTCATTGCGCTACTGATCGCACCCCGCGCCCTCAAGCTCATGGCAGAGACGACGCGAGTGCTGATGGAGTTCACGCCCAGGGAGATCGATTTGGACGACGTCAGGGCCCACATTCTCGAGATGGACCGCGTGCAGGACGTGCACGACCTCCACGCATCGACGGTGGCCACTGGTCTGCCGATCATTAGCGCTCACGTGGTGGTCGATGACGACTGCTTCCAGGACGGGCACGCCCCCACGATCTTGAATGACATCCGAACGTGCGTGGCGACCCACTTCGCCATCTCCTTCGAGCACTCCACCTTCCAGCTCGAGACCAGTGCCCAGCGTCACCAGGAGGAAGCCTTGGCAGCCCATCACCCGTGAGGGGTGGCGCATCGACGACACCCACGCCGCCGGTCTGCGCACGAAGTGCACGATCGTTGCCAGGGGAGAGACGATGCTTCACCCCTGTCAATCGGGCCACGGTCACACCAGCGTGGACCAGTACCACCAGAAGCGTTCGATGATGAGGGCGATCACCGCCATCGCCCACACCAGCGGTACTACGGTGTGCACCGTGAGGACCACATCGAGGGCTCGGCGTGCTCTCCCGGATGGGCAGACATGGTCGGCATTGCGCAGGCTCACATACCAAAAGGCAACCACGACAACGACCCACACGGCCATGCAGTACGGGCAGAGTGCATCGATTCGATACAGACTCTGAAATATCAGCCAATGGACGAACACCACCGCACCCGTCAGGCCGATCTGCAATCCGATCATGACCCACAAGGCCGGGCGGGGTCCTAGCAGGACGGCGATAGCGATCAGAGCTGTGAAGCCTGCGATTCCGAGCAGTGAGTTGGGGAACCCGAAGACGGCTGCTTGGGGGGTGTCCATGACCGATCCGCAATTGACGATCGGGTTGATACTGCAGGTCGGCGTGTAGTTCGGATCGGTTGCCAGTTCGAACTTTTCGACGGTCAGTGCGAACGCAGCGACAAGTCCAATGCCTCCGCAGACCGCAAGAATCCACGGGAGCAGCCGCGGGAAAACCGGGATCTGCGTGTCGGGCGCAAAGCCTGACGGCTCTGAGGTCTGCCGGGGTGTGATGGTCACTGACGTATCGCGGATTCGAGCGCAGAGCTCAGATCGTCATAGCCTTCGGGCTTGATGAGTTCGTCGTTGATGAAGAACGTGGGGGTTCCGGTCACGCCTAGTGCTTTGCCGTCAGCGACATCGCGGTCGATGAGCTCGCGGGTGGCCTGTGAGTCATAGGCGGCGGCGAATCGCTCCATGTCCAGGCCCAACACCTGGGCGTAGGAGAAGAACAGATCGTCCAGCGGCACCTTTTGTTCGCCCCAGCTGCGTTGAGTGTCGAACATCTTGCGGTACATCGGTTCGAATTGGCCTTGTTCGGCCGCCGCGGCCACGGCCCGTGCCGCGCGGTCGGCGTTGAAGTGCCCGGGGAGGGGGAAGTAGCGGACCACGAAAGTGACTTGATCGCCGTAGGTTTGGCGAAGCTGCTCCACCGCCGGGTACGCCGCCCCACACCCTTCACACTCGAAGTCCAGGAACTCGACAAATGTCGCCTTGGACTCGGTCGGAGCCGATAGCCGTGGAGAATCAGGCCGTACCGTCGTATACGCCTGGTCGCCGGACTGTTCGCTCTCTCCGGCCCGGGAGACCACGAACACCACTGTGAGCGCCAGGCAGAACACGAAGACTGCCGCGAGCGACATCTTGACGTTGCGACTCATCGAGACATCCCTCCGCGTCGAACCTTGACCGCTTGAGCTGGCACGATCATCACTCCCGTCACGATTACTACTACGTTGGCTAGTAGTTTACAGGGCGTGCGGTGTCGTCCGGGCGATTGGCGTGCATATCACGCACGACCGAACCGGTGAGGGGAGCGGTGGGCGGTGAGTCGTCACTCGGATGCTCGGCATGCCGGCGCAGGTCTGCCACCGATATGTGCATCTGCACTACGTATCGCGGCTGCGGCCGGTTCGGGCGGGCTGCTGTATGTGAGCTTCCCTCCGCGCCAACTGTGGTTCCTTGCCCCGGTGGCGATCGCGGTCCTGGTGGTGACACTGCGTGGGCGGTCGCTGTGGGCGGCGTCAGGCTACGGCTATCTCGCTGGGCTGGGCTTTTTCGTGCCGCTGCTGCCGTGGGTCGGTACGTATGTGGGTGCGGTGCCGTGGCTGGCCTTGGCGGCGGTCGAGGCGGTGGCGTTCGGTGTCTTCGGGGCGGTGGCGGCGCTGGTCGGCAGATGCCGCGGAGCGCCGGTGTGGCTAGCATGCGCCTGGGTGGCAGTCGAAGCCGTCCGCTCCCGCGTGCCTTTTGGCGGTTTTCCCTGGGGCCGAATAGCATTCGGTCAGCCGGACGGGTTCTTGCTGCCGTTAGCGGCCTTGGCTGGCGCGCCGGGGTTGTCCTTCGTTGTGGTGCTGCTCGGCGCACTCCTGGCCGCGATCGCAGTGGCGGTAATCAACGTGCACCCTCGGGCGTTGGCCGGCCCAGGCGTAGCAGTCGCCGTAGTGGGAGTGCTGACATGGACCCTGGCGCCGTCGCAGACAGCAGAACCGGAGGAGCAGTCGGTGACGGTGGCGTTGGTGCAGGGCAACGTACCGCGGTTGGGTTTGGACTTCAATGCTCAGCGACGTGCAGTGCTCGACAATCATGTCCGGCGCACTCTCGACCTGGCGGAGGAGGTCAGCTCTGGGCGGGTCGTGCGTCCCGATGTGGTGGTGTGGCCGGAGAACTCATCCGATATCGACCCGTTCGGTAACCGTGATGCTGCGGCGCAAATTGATCGTGCCGCGCGGGCGATCGAGGTGCCGATCCTGGTGGGCGCGGTGATCGCCGGGAGCCACAGCACGTCCCGCAATACGTTGGTGGTGTGGGATCCCGTCACCGGGCCTGGTCAGGAGCATGACAAACGTCAGCTGGTGCCGTTCGGGGAGTACTTGCCGCTGCGGGGACTGATGACACAGCTTTCGTCCTACGCCAGCCGGGCTGGCAACTTCATTCCTGGCACAGGCGATGGCGTTGTCGATCTTGCCGGGGTGCCCGTGGCGGTAGCGACCTGCTACGAAGTCGCGTTCGACGATCTGGTGACCGAATCGGTGCGCGCCGGTGCGCAGCTGATCGCGGTTCCGACGAACAACGCGACGTTCGGGCGCACCGAGATGACCTACCAGCAACTCGCGATGTCGCGAGTTCGGGCAGTCGAACACGATAAGGCGGTGGTCATCGCAGCAACCAGTGGCGTGAGCGCGGTCATCGAACCTGATGGGACCATTGCACAACGCACAGAATTGTTCTCCCCCGATGTTCTCATCGCGCGGGTGCCGTTGAGGACAACGACGACCCTGGCGACGCGGATCGGAGCAGCAGGAGAAGGGATCTGTGCTGCCGCCGTCCTGGCGGCACTGATTGTACGCACGTGGAGATCACGCCTACGCTCCTGACGCGGCGTGGCTCCCTCAGTGACGCTCGCGATGAAACGTTGGCGAGCTACTCGGTACGTCATCGGCGCCATCCGACGGGCTCGAACAGCAACTGCACCCTGGTTCTGTTGTGGCCGAACAGCTCTTGCTGGTCGCCGCGCCGCGTGCTCGTGGTGTCGGCAGCAGGGGTACCGCGGGCACCGACCGTGGTTGAACGGGGGTGGTGGCTGGTCCTGGAGCGCAACAGGCGTCGCCTGTGTCGTGGTAGGCCGACACCGAGATGTTGAGCGTGCCGGGGGATACCCGGGGCACGGCACCGGTGCCCGGCAGCGCTTTCGTCCGGGCGGCACGAATCGCGTTGGCGATCACCAGCACTTCTGCGAGTTCGTGGACGAAGACCACTGTGGCCAGGCCGAGGACGCCCGTGGCGGCCAGCGGAATCAGCACACCGATGATCGCTAGGGAAAATCCTATGTTCTGCATCATGATTCGGCGTGCGCGCCGAGCATGGGACAGTAGTTGCGGGAGATGGCGAAGATCTTCGCCCAGCAACGCCACATCGGCGGTTTCGATAGCGACGTCGGTACCCATCGCTCCCATCGCAATACCGACATCGGCGGTGGCCAACGCCGGGGCGTCGTTGACGCCGTCGCCGACCATGGCGATCGCCCGCCCGCGCGCTAGCGTGGCCAGCAAGTCGGCTTTGTCTTCGGGAAGGAGTTCGGAATGGACGGTGCTGATTCCGGACGCAGTGGCCAAAGCATGTGCGGTGCGGTCGTTGTCCCCGGTCAGCATGACCGAGTCGACACCCAGCGCCGTCAGTTGCCCGATCGTTTCAGCGGCCTCGGGGCGAAGCTCATCGCGGACCGCGATCGCGGCGACGACGGTGCCTTCCCGTTCGATCAGCACGACGGTGGCGCCGTCGCTCTGCAATCGAGTGACGTCTCCGGCGAGCGCGCCGGGATCGAGCCACCCGGGTTTGCCCAGGCGCAGTTGCTGTCCGCGTATCCGGCCGGTGAGGCCGTGACCGGCGATCGCGGTGACGTCATCGGCAGGTGAGCCCAGAGCAGGTGCGGCCGCGAGAATCGCGCTCGCCAACGGGTGCTCGCTGCGAGCCTCGAGCGCGGCGGCATAAGACAACGCGTCCTCGCGGGTGACCTCGGGTGTGCTCACCACGTCGATGACCTCCGGAGTGCCGCGGGTCAAGGTGCCGGTCTTGTCCAGCGCGACGACGCGGACCTGTCCCAGCTCTTCGAGTGCAGCACCGCCTTTGACGAGTGCGCCATGGCGGCTGGCGGCGCCGATCGCGGCGACCACCGTCAGCGGCACCGCGATCGCCAACGCACACGGGGACGCGGCAACGAGCACCACCAGGCCGCGTTCGAGCCACAGCAGCGGATCACCGAGTAGCGCACCGATACCGGCCACGAGTGCGGCTAGCACCATGATGGCCGGGACCAGGGGGCGGGCGATGCGGTCGGCGAGACGTTGGCCGGCGCCCTTGCGTTCCTGCGCTTGCTCGACGATGTGCACGATGCGGGCTAGGGAACTGTCGGCGGCGCGGGCGGTTACGCGGACTTCGATCGCACCGCCACCGTTGATCGCGCCGGCGTAGAGCAAGTCACCCGGACCCGCCTCCACGGGCACAGATTCGCCGGTGATCGCCGACAGATCTACGCTGGTAGTGCCAGCGGTGATAGTCCCGTCGGTCGCCGCGCGCTCACCGGGACGCACCACCATCACATCGCCGAAGATCAACTCATCCGGTGACACGGTGACCTCGAGACCCCCACGAATCACCGATGCGGTCGGTGGAACCAGCGCGAGCAGCGCCCGCAGGCCTCGCCGGGTCTTGGTGACCGCGTAATGCTCGAGTCCTTCAGCGACCGAGAACAAGATTCCCAGCAGCGCGGCCTCGGGTATTTGGCCTAGCGCCACGGCGCCGATTGCGGCGATCGTCATCAGCGTTCCGACACCGATGCGCCCGTGGCGCAGCGATCGCAGTGTCGACGGCACGAACGTGGAGGCGGCAACAACTGCCGCGAGCAGTTCCAGGACGACGCCTGCGGTGTCCGATAGCGAGCTTCCGATGATCCAGCCGAACGCGAGGAAAACTGCTGCTGCGCCGGCGAAACGCAACTCGCGTACTTGCCACAACCGGACCGGTCCCTGATCGGCCTCAGCCTCGAGGGCGGCGGAATCTGAGGGTCCGCAGCATGCGTCACTCATGTGTATGCCCCTGCACTATGGCCGCCGCCGGTTTCGTCGCGGCTGTCGTGGAGACCCCGGCGACCGCCAGAACCGCTGTCACGAGAGCATGACCGGACGGAGTCAACGCATACATCACCAACCGTCCGTGGCGACGCCCGGTCACGAGGCCGGCACTCTTGAGCAGGCGCAGATGGTGTGAGACAAGGTTCTGCGCCATGCCGACCACCCACGCGAGGTCGCAGACACACAGTTCGTCCCCCGACAGCAACGCTGTCGCTACGCGCAGACGAGTGGGATCGCCGAGCGCACGGGCCCCGGTGGCGGCACGGTCGACCGCCGTCGCATCCGGCAACGCAGACCGGATACCTTCTGCGTGAGGCAAATCGAGGCACAGCAAGTCGCATGTATCCACCGGCTCCCGGGTCATATCGACATCCTTACGTTCGTTGATATGTCGCCATGTAACCACCTTCGGGCAAATACCTCAATATCCGTTGATGTGGCGGATGGCATACCCGCGGGCACGGACCGGTCGGGGCCGGCCCGTAGGCGTCCAGGGTCAAGGCCGGACGAGCTCAGTCGACTGGACCGTGATGGAGTGTCTGGATCGAGCCAGCCCGATGCCTAGGTGTCTGCGTTGCCCTTCTTCCACTGTGCCCACGGGATGTTCCAGTCGCCGAGTCCATCGACTCCCGATAGTGTTTCGGCGTTGGTGTTCTTCACCGTGACGGGGTCGCCGCGCATCGTGTTCTTCACGAGCCATTCCGCGTCCGCGGGACTCAGATTCGGGCAGCCGTTGCTGACATTGCTGTTGCCCTGCGCCGACAGAGACCACGGGGCACCGTGCATGTAGATGCCGCTGTAAGACATCTGCACCGCCCAGTCGACGGGTGTGCGGTATCCCGCCGATGACTCGACAGGAACTCCGTAGGTGGAGGAGTCCATGACGATGTGCTCGACGCGATCACCGATCATGTAGATGCCGCGTGGAGTCGGTGTGCTGTCTTTGCCGAACGACGTCGGCATCGTTCGGATGACCTTGCCATCCCTCTTTACGACGATGGTCTTGGTGTTGTCGTCGGCTTCGATTGTCTGAGCTCGGCCAATGGTGAAGTCGTAGGACAGATTTCTGTTGCCATAGAGCCCGTCGCCGAGGTCGACTCCGTAAATGTTCACGGCGACACTGACCTTGGTCCCCGGCATCCAGAAGCGCTCGGGCCTCCATCGGACCTCGGAGTCGCTGATCCAATAGAACGCGCCTTGCATCTGTGGATCAGAGGCCACGGTGATTGCAGCCTGCGCCTTCCGGCGGTCAGGGATGGGATCCGAGAATCGAACACCAATCGTGTGCGCAATTCCGACGGTCTTCTCGCCCAGAATGGCCGCGCTGGTCAGCGACTCCGGCGAGGCTGTGGTGAAGCCTTGCGAGACGCTCGTTCGACCACCCACACCCACGGCTTCAGCTCGAACGGAGTACTGCTTCGAGTACCCCAACGGCTGGGTGCTTGTCCAGGTACTGCCATCCTCGCTCAGCGAGCCCGCCAACGCACGCCCGCTAGATGTTGGGATATCGACGTCGGTCAACGCGCCGCGACTGGCCGTCACAACGATAGGAAGCCCAGGTTCGACAACCGCGTCGGGAGCGAGCCGATCGCCTCCTTCGGTGGCCACAGCGATGGAGGGTTGTGCGATGGCCGCAAAACTGTCGACGGCCGAAATCTGGTCACTGTAGGTAGAGCTACCGCCAGCCGAGCTGCACGAGGTCAGTACCACCACGACGGCCGTCAGCGCCGCCAATACCAGTACATGCCGAGCCTTGACCTGCGCCGAACGGTGGCGTCGAAGGGTTCCCAGACGTTGCCGCAGCTGACTATGGCCAGTCGATCGGCGGTCGCGACGCATCGTCCTCGGAGTGCCAAAGCGGCCCATCAGTTACAAAGCCCTTCATCCGGAGCACACACCGACGACCACAGAATGTAGGCGCCGCCACAGGTCTTACTAACAATGATAGTAGTTTACGGCTCACCAGGCCTCACCGCTCCGATCGAGCAAGCAAGACCCAACGTGGTTGCCATCCGGGTTCTATAAATACTACGGTGCGTAGTAATCCGGGTAGGTGAGGGAGAGCAGGTGAGACCCATAGTGGCGGTGCGGGGGAGTATGTCCCGGCGACCCACCGCGCTCGTGGTGGCGGGTGTCGATCGGCACTCGGCCGGCGACTTCGACGTCGCTCCTGCAGTCATGGACTGTCGGAGTGCGACGACGTTACCCCCACCACGATGATGGGAACCGAAGCGCCGACGCCGCGCCGAGCGCACCCGGCGCTTGGCTCCCTGCGCAGACTGTGGCGATCGCTCACGTCGATGAAAACCGCACTCATGCTGCTGTTCCTGTTGGCCGCAGCCGCGATCCCGGGCGCCATGCTGCCACAACGACCGCTCAACGAGCAGAAAACAACCCAGTACATTGCCGACCGCGGCGCGCTCGGGGTGTGGATGGACAGACTGCAGCTGTTCGACGTCTTCGCCAGCACGTGGTTCACCGCGATCTACGTCCTGCTGTTCGTATCGCTTGTGGGCTGCCTCACCCCCCGAATTCTCGAGCATGCGCGCGCAGTGCGCGCTCAGCCGGTCCCCGCGCCACGCAACCTCATTCGTCTGCCGCGGCACGTCGAGGACACGGTGCACGGAGATCCTGACGAGGTTGCTGCCCTGATAAATACCAATCTGCGTGGCTGGCGCCGAGTCACCACCACGCGCCCGGCGACGGGTGCCCAACCCACCGAAGCCGTGGAGATCTCCGCGGAGAAGGGCTACCTCCGCGAGTGGGGCAACCTCCTGTTCCACTTCTCACTGCTCGCCCTGTTGATAGCGATCGCGGCCGACAAACTTTACGGGTACGAGGGCACCCGCAGTCTCATCGCCGATGGCACGCAAGGCCTCTGTAACACCTCGACGGCCGTCTATGACTCGTTTCGAGCAGGCAGCCTTGTCGACGGCACCGATCTCTCACCATTCTGTGTTCGTGTCGAGGGCTTCGATGCGAGGTTCCTGCCGAGCGGCCAGCCCGACATGTACGAAGCCGACGTCAGTTACACCGACGACGTACGACAGTCCGACCCCACTACCTGGAACGCTGCGCGTATTCGAGTGAACGAGCCTCTGCGAGTAGCCGGTGACCGCGTCTACGTCCTAGGCAATGGCTTCGCACCTACATTCACAGTGACCTTCCCGAACGGTGAGCAGCGCACTCAGACAGTACTTTTCATTCCCGACAACTTGCAGACGATGTTGTCCTCAGGCGCGGCCCGTTTTGATACTCCCGCGGGGCTTTACCCCGACGCGGATGAACGGCGCCGCCGACAGATCGCGATTGAGGGTCTGTTCGCGCCGACCGCGGCATTCCAAGGAACGCTTCTCACCTCGTCGTTTCCCGTGCCGAATGATCCGTATGTAGCGATCAGGATCTACCAGGGCGACACCGGACTGGATACCGGTCGTCCGCAGAACGCATACTCCTTGAACCAATCACTCATCGAGCAGGGCCGGCTCCAGCAGCGGGCCCAAGTCAATCTCGGCCCAGGAGAGACCCACACCATCGCCGACGGCACCGTAGTGCGCTTCGACGGGTACGAACGGTTTGTGTCCATGCAGGTGTCGCACGGGCCGGCACAGAACTGGGTCCTGCTGACCGCGACTGTGATGCTGGCTGGGCTACTTGTGTCCCTGCTTGTCCGGCGCCGACGAATCTGGGTGCGGTTGGTGCCCACCGAGATCGATGGCCAACGACGCACTGCTGTCACCATCGCCGGTTTGGCCCGCACCGATCAGGCTGGGTGGGGCGAAGACTTCAACGAGCAAGCGCGGCGATGGATGACCGAGCCAGCGTCAGCGAACCGCCGACTACGACGCACACGTCACGAATGAGACTCACATCAGCAGAGATTCATCCTGCGGGGATCGATGTCCCCCAGTTGAAGCACTCGACGAGAGGGCGTGCCACGTCACACATACATCCGATCGCATTCAACAAGCAGCACACGGAAGGCCTACCGAACATGAGCAGAAGCACTTCTGACCATGCCGCCCCCTCGCCCGCCCCTTCGGGCAAGTCACTCGTCGCGATTGCCCTGCTGTATAACGCCGCGCGGCTAGCACTCGCCGCTGCGCTGTGCGGATTGATCCTGTTGATTTCCTTCGTATTTGACGTGAAAATCCCGATTTTCGGAGCCGTCGTGCTCGCAGTAGTGCTCAGTAGTCCAGTCTCGATGCTCGTCCTCAAACCCCTACGAACTCGCATCAATCACCAGGCCGAAGCGATGGACGCCCACCATGCGAGCAAGAGGGGACTCGCGAAGAGCCGCTCGGTGAACCTGCCAGATAGTTAAACCACAACCCAGGCACGTACGCACCTCATCATGGGGTACGACCACCAACCAGCAAAGAGCGGCTGCCACTGTCCGCCGCGGCCTGTGACCACGATAGATTTGCACACCGTTGCGATCCGATCGATCGGGCGCATTTGCCAGAAGCTTGCCGTCGGTAAAGCTCAGTAAGACCACGAGACTGGCAACGTCGGCTTGGCTTACGCCCGCACACCTGCCACGAAATCTCCAGCAGCTTTGCACCGTTCACGCCGGTTCAGCCGACGACGTAGACGCCCCGGGTTCTCAGCCACTGTGCCGGATCAAGTTTGGGTCCGTCTTGCTGCCAGACCTCATAGTGCAGGTGTGGTCCAGTGGAGTAGCCGCGGTTTCCTACCGTTGCGATCTGCTCGCCGGCCCGGACTCGTTGTCCGACGCTCACCAACGCCTCGTTGATGTGCCCGTACACGCCGATCGTGCCGTCGTCTTGCAGCACGCGTACCCATAAACCGAAACCATCGGCCGGACCGGATTCGATGACCTGCCCATCGCTTGCGGACACCACCGGCGTGCCAATCGCGTTGGCGATGTCAAGGCCATAGTGCGTGGTACTCCAGCGTGCCCCGTAGCTCGAGGTCACGGTGCCGTAGGTAGGTGCCGCCGACCGCGGCCGTTGTGGCGCAGGGGGATCGGAAGGCCGCAGACGATCTGGCTGCACCAACTCTCGCACGGCCGCGGTCAGCTCATCGAGTGACGATGTCCGCGCCGGCGTGGTGTCTTGTCGATCGTCCACCGATCCGAGGGCTACAGGTGATGGCGTTGCCGCGGATCGGTCGTCGGCGGACACGCCAGCCTGGAAAACTGGGGTGACTGTTGGGCTGTGACGATCGGCGAGCGCAGTGGCCGCGGTCCCGCCGGCGACGCAAAGGACCACCGCAGCCGCGAGCGATCCACTGACCCCGGCTGCGGCTACGGACCTGAGTGGTGTTCCCGACGTCTTCTCCTCGTCGAGCACATCGAGAAAATCAGAGTGAACTGGCTCATTGTCATGGTGATCGAGAACGGACATCGCCCGCTCCCATGGCGCGGTAGGCGCTGCAACCCTTTGGTTCCTGCCGACGTCGACCGAGCGTGGTGTGCGCCACGGCCCATACGCGTCATGGTCGAAACGGGCCGCGTGCGGCCGTGCATGATGCGAGGGGGACGGGTGTGGGCGGGCGCCGCGAGGCGGGTTGGGAGGAGACGTCCTGGGCGCACTCACCGATGAAATCTGCGGCGAGCGCGTGAGGGCCGGGGCAGGTGAGGGGACTGCTCGGGTGAACCCGACCGCAGTCTCAGGGGGGTGGGGTATCCGATGTCGCCCCGACGCCCGCGCGATACCCGAATGCCGTGGCACCGAAGGCCCGCGGTCGAAAGCCGCCGACGCAGGGCGGCGGGACGCAGGTATACCAGCAGGAGGTGGGCTGGGGTCAGATTTGCGATGCCGTGCCAATGAAGGTCCCTCAGTTCAAGCGTCGTTCCGGATGAAACAGTTCGATATCGAACGGGCCACGGACAGATTACTACTACCGTGGTTAGTTTCTCCGAGTGGGCGTCAGAATCGTCATCCTGCGCCTCTATCAGCGTTCTGAGCCTGACGGCGATCGTGGCATGATCGACCGCATGCGTGGACTCCTACGAGCACTCGGCTGGGGTGCGGTCCTCGCCGCTGTCGTCGGGATTGCTGCTCACTACTCTGGCCTGGTCAGCAATACCGCGTCCCGGGTGGCGGCGTTCACGCCGGTGTTAATCGGCGTCGGTGTCCTCGGCCTGGTGCTGTTGCTCGTCGCGCGCGCCTGGATCTCCGCGGTGGCAGCTGTGCTCGTCGTTGCCGTGGGCGTCACGGCGCAGGCCCCGCTGTATTGGGGAGTGGACGAACTGGTCTCGGACTCGGACTTGACCGTTATGCAGGCAAACATCTTTCGCGGGCAGGCCGATCCGGATGAGATGGTGTCGCGGGTACGCAGCTCGCGAGTCGACGTCATGACGGTGGTCGAGCTGACGCCCGAGTCGGTGGGGGCCCTCGATCGCGCCGGGTTGCGCCACGCCTTGCCGTTCGCGTTTCTCCGTCCCCGCGAGGGTGGAGGTGGAGCCGGCATCTATGCTCGGTCCCCGCTGACTGACGGGCAACTCCTGCGCGGATTCGAACTGTCGAATCTTCATGCGCGACTTACGCTACCAAACCGCTCGCCCATCTCGGTCTATGCACTGCATCCGTTGCCGCCCTATCCGGAACCATCGTGGCGCTGGAATGCCGAGCTCCGCGAGCTACGCTCGATCCTGTCCGCCGACACAGATCCGCTGATCATCGGCGCCGATGCCAACTCGACCTACGATCACCGCTCCTTCCGGCAGCTGCTCTCCGGACCGCCGGATTCACCCCAGCTGACCGACGCCGCCGAGCATCTCGGATCCGGCGTCGTCGCGACCTACCCCGCCGGCCGACCCTACCCGCCCCTGCTCGCGCTCGATCGGGTACTCACCCGCAACGGCCCGACACCGACATCGTTCCGGCGGATCGATCTGCCGGGCTCCGACCACCACGGGGTGCTCGCGAGCATCCGGCTTTGAGATTGAATCGCGGTCTGGCCGAGGCCGCCCGACTGGTGACGAAACACGTTGATTCGCATCAAGATTCGCCGATAATCTACGTTATGTAAAGTAGGCGATGCCGAGTATCCCGCGAACTCGACCTCTCCCAGAGCGGGCCAAATGGCAGGTGGCTTGGTAGAGGAGCCTAACGAGCTATCCGATTGTTAGCTGGTGGCGACTGTGCCTTCCGTGATTGCATCACGCAGCACGTGCTTGAGAATCTTCCCCGAGGGGTTACGGGGAATGGGCCGGGTGATGAGCTCGCGCGGAAGCTTGTAACCCGCAATGAACTGGGATCCGTACTCGCGGAGCGACTCCAAGGTGACCTCGCGGCCCTCGACCGGGGTGACGACGGCGATGAGGCTCTCCCCGAGCATCTCGTCCGGCCGCCCGACGACCGCCACATCGGCCACGTCCGGGTGGCCGGCGAGGGCCTGTTCGACCTCCACCGAGTACACGTTGCGCCCGCCCGTGATGATCATGTCCTTCATCCGATCAACGATCGTGATAAACCCGTCGGCGTCCCGGACCGCCACGTCGCCGCTGTGCAGCCAGCCGTCGCGGAGCGCATCGGCGGTGGCCTCGGGCTTGTTCCAGTAGCCCTTCATGATGGTCTCGCCTCGGTAAATGATCTCCCCGGGCTCGCCGACCGCGGTGTCGTTGCCCTCGTCGTCGACGATCCGCGTCTCGGCGTTAGTGATGGACGCCCGTCCGGTGGCATCTGGGCGGGCGCGTACTTCGTCCGGAGTGAGGAAGATGCCGGTCGGGCCGCCTTCGGTTTGGCCGCACAGCTGGAAGAACTGCACGTGCGGCAGGGTGGCGAGCAAGCTGGTCGCCGCGCTCGGCGGCATTGGTGCGGCGCCGAAGAAGCCCAGCCGCCACGCGGACAGATCGCGCGTGCCGAGCTCGGGGTGCTGCAGCAGTATCTGGTACATGGTGGGCACGCCCAGGAACACGGTGATGCGGTGCTTCTCCAGCGCATCCAGGACCGCCTTGGGCTCGAACGCTGGCAGCACCACGTGAGTGGTGCCCAGGCTGAACCCTGACATAACGAACAGGACCAGCTCCGCGCAGTGGTACATCGGCGCGACGTGCAGATTCCGGTCGAAGATATTCATACCGAGTGCGGAAACCGAGTTCCCCACCCACAGCATGCGGTGATGGTCGAACAACGCTCCCTTGGGACGCCCGGTCGTGCCCGAGGTGTAGAGGATAATGCAGTCGTCGTCCTCGATGACCTCCACTTCCGGCGCGGTGGTCGGCATGGTGTCTGCGAGCCGCGCGATGCCCTGCGCGGCGGGCTCGTCCAGCACCAGACTTTGCGGCGCGGACGGCAGCGGATCGAGTTCGTCGAGGCCGGCCACCACCACCGCGAGCCCCTCGGAGTACAGCAGCACCGTCGCACCGGAGTCCTCGAGCAGGTAGCGAAGTTCGCGGGCCGGCACGCGAGGGTTGAGAGGCACGGCGACGGCCCCCAGTCGGAACGCTCCGTACAGGCCCAGGATGTACGCGTCGGAGTTCGGACTCAGCAGTGCCACCCTGTCGCCCTTGCCGACTCCGAGCGACGCCAACGCGTGCGCATACTGATTGATCCGGGCCGCGAGCTGCTCGTACGAGTAGGTGCTCTCGCCGAAGATCAGTGCGGTCTTGTCCGGGTGCCGGCGGGCATTGAGCGCGAGGGCGCCTCCGAGAGTGGCCATGGTGACTCCTGAGGTGTCGATGACTCCGGGATCGGGTATGTGACCCCGGACACAGCAGGAACAGTAACCGCCAGCGTGATGCTTGTACAGATGTTCAGTGAAAGTGAAACTCGGGTCAGGTGGCTGACCCGTGGGAACGATCGACAGCTCCTCCCCCGGACACGCTCACGCCGAGTTCGGGCTTGCTGTGCCCCTCGGTGTGGGTGAAGGTCCCGAGGTGGGTCCAGACGGCATCCACCAGCGGCTGCAGGAACAGTCGGCCCATCTGGTTGATGATCACGTCGACCACCTGGACGGAGTCGGCGCGACCTCGCGAGGCCGCGCCGGTCTCGCGCATCGCAACGACCTCCCGGTGGGTGAGTTCGGTGAGCCGCTCCAGCAGTTGCCCCCGCTGGCCGCCGGGTTCGAGTAGCGCCCGGCGGAGGTAGTTGACCACCTCCGGGTTTCTGAACAGCATTTCCGCGACGGATTCATTCCGGACGCGAGCGATTTCTTCGCCGGCCCCGTCGGTCGGCGCCGAAGCAAGGGCCGACGCAAAACGCTCCACGACGATCTGCTCCACGGCCTCGCGGAGGCCGTCTTTGGACCCGTAGTGATGGACCACCAGCCCGACAGTCACCCCGGCGGCGGCCGCGACCGCCCGCATCGGTGTGCGGTCCTCGCCGTTGGCCGCGTAAAGCTCGAGAGCGGCGTTGCGGATTCGCGCTTTGGCGGTGAGATCTTGGTCGCCGGAGTGCTGGGCGGGGCGGTCCACGCGGTCTCCCTTCGGTCGACAAACGAGTCTACGGGGACGCGCCAATCGCTAAAGCTATACAGTGGCTAAGTTTACTGACTACTTGTATAGTCGCTGGAATGAGTCTTCGATCGCTCCGACCCCTGGCCGGCATACAGGTCGTCTCTTTGGCTACCAACCTGCCCGGTCCGCTGGCCGTGGCAGGCCTTCGTGACCTCGGCGCAGCGGTGATCAAAGTGGAGCCGCCGGTGGGTGACGCCTTGGCCGTGGCCGCGCCCTCCTGGTACGCAGAACTGACACAGGGGGTGGAGGTTCGTCGGGCCGACCTCAAGAGTCGTAGCGGCCTGGAGGAGCTGACCAGGCTGCTCGATACGGCGGACGTGTTGGTGACCGCCATGCGCCCGTCAGCGTTCTGCCGACTCGGCCTCGGCGATCTCAGCGACCGCTACCCGCGGTTGTGCCATGTGGAGATCGTGGGCTACGACGGCGCCGACGAGGAGGTCGCGGGCCACGACCTGACCTATCAGGCGAGATACGGCACCATCCGGCCGCCGCACCTGCCGCTGGTCCCGGTCGCCGACACCGTCGGTGGGGAGCGGGCCATCTCGGCCGCCCTGGCACTGCTGCTGGCGCGGGGACAGCACGACTCCGGTGGACATCAACGCATCACTCTCGACGCGGCCGCGTACGACTCCGCGGCTGCCCTCCGGCACGGCCTGTTTGGCAATGGAGCACCACTGGGCGGGGCTCTGCCCTCCTACAACATCTATGCCACCGCCGACGGCCATATCGCCCTGGGGGCACTCGAGCCGCACTTCGAGGCCCGCACCAGAGAGGTACTCGATTGCGACGGCACATCCGCCGCCTACACCCGCGCCTTCGCCGCGCGCACCACGGCCCACTGGGAGGATCTGGCCGCGCGCCACGACATCCCGCTCAGCGCCGTTCGCGATGCCCACCCGGCCACAGCGCAGACCACTCACGCGCTCACGGCGACTACCGCCTGACCACCTTGAGGAAGGACCCAGTCATGACCGACTCCCCCCAGCCCCGTAGTTCCCGAGCCACCCGCGAGGCGGTGATCGTCGATGCCGTCCGGACCCCGGTCGGCAAGCGCGGCGGGGCGCTGGCCGCCTGGCATCCCGCCGATCTGCTGGGGGCCACCCTCAGTGAACTGGTTCGCCGCAGTGATGTGGCGCCGGAGAAAATCGACGACGTGATCGCTGGCTGTGTGATGACGCACGACCAGCAGAGCTCCAACATCGCCCGCCATGCTGTACTCTCCTCCGGCCTGCCCGATTCGGTGCCGGCCGTGACCGTGGACCGACAGTGCGGCTCGGGGCAGCAAGCTGTCGCATTTGCCGCCCACGGTGTGGAGGCGGGGTCCTACGACCTCGCCATCGCATGCGGCGTGGAGTCGATGTCACAGGTGGCGCTGCCATCCTCACTACAACCCGGCGCCCCGCTCGGCCCGCAGTACTCCCCCCGGGAGCTGGCCCGCTACGACGGCGGACTGCTGGTGCAGGGCCCGTCCAGTGAGCTGATGAACACCCGCTTCGACCTCAGCCGGGAGGAACTCGACGCGTTCAGCCGCCGGAGCCATGAGCGGGCGCTGGCTGCCACCCGCGACGGCCGCTTCGAGACCCAGCTGGTTCCGTTGCGCCGCGACCCGCTCGATGACTCCAGCGAGCCCGTGACCGCGGATGAGGGGATCCGGGCCGAGCTCGACCCGGAGAAGATGGCGTCCCTGCGGGCGGTGTTCGCCGAGGACGGCAAGACCACCGCAGCCAACTCCTCCCAGCTCAGCGACGGTGCCGCCGCACTACTCATCGCCGACCGTGAGTTCGCCGAGGCCCACGGGCTCACCCCCCGCGCCCGCTTCGTGGTCCACGCGGTCGCCGCGGCCGATCCGATCATCCAGTTCACCGCGATCCTCGAGTCCACCCGCAAGGCCCTGGTCCGGTCGGGGCTCACGGTGGACGATATCGACCTGTTCGAGGTCAACGAAGCGTTCGCGGGAGTACCGCTGATGTTCCAAAAAGAGTTCGGCGTCCCCGACGACAAACTCAACGTCAACGGCGGCTCGGTGGCCGTGGGCCATCCCCTCGGATCCACCGGCGCCCGCATGATGACGGACCTGCTGACCGAGCTCGAACGCACCGGCAGCCGATACGGGCTACAGACCATCTGCGAAGCCCACGGCACCGCTAACACCACCATCATCGAACGCCTCTGACGAGCCCCCTCCGTCCCAGCCACCGTCCCAACCCCACTTCAGGAGCACCAACATGACGTCCCACCCCATCGTCACCGGTCTGCCGTCGACACACGGTGACAGTTACCAGCTCAACACCACCACCCTGCTGCGGCACTCCGCCCGGACCTACCCCGAGCAGGAGATCGTATTCCGCACCATCGACGGGGGCTGGGACCGCTACACCTACGCAGACATGTTCGAGCGGGTCGGGAAGTCAGCCCACGCGCTCACCGGGCTGGGGGCCGGCCCCGGAACGGTGGTGGGAATCCTGGATTGGAACTCCAAACGCCATATGGAGCTGTACTGGGCGATTCCCGGTATCGCATCGGTGATGCTGCAGATGAACCTGCGGCTCGCCCCGGTGGACCTGGCCTATGTCACCGACCACGCCGAAGCCTCGATCGTGCTGGTCGACGAGTCCCTGCTGCCCGTGGCCGAGGCGCTGGTCGAGCAGGGCGTCGGGGTGAAGACCTGGGTGGTCATGACGGACAAGCCACTCTCGGAGATCTCCACCACCCTGCCCGGGGTCGTCCACTGGGAAGACGCGCTGACGGCCGCGGAATCGACCTTCGACTGGCCGATGATCGACGAAACCTCGGCGTACAGCGCGTGCTACACCACCGGCACCACCGGCCGCCCCAAGGGCGTGTACTACTCCCATCGCGGGATCTACCTCCACACTCTTGCCGAGGCAGCGCAGTTGAAGATGGGCGACGACGACACCGTCATGGTCATCACCCCGATGTTCCACGGCCAGGGCTGGGGACTGCCGCAGTCGGCCATCTACTCGGCCGCCAAGGTCGTGCTGCCCGGACGGTATACGGCCGAGGACACCTCTGTGCTGGTTGACGCGATGATCTCCGAGTCCGTCACCGTAGCCAACGGTGCCCCCGCGATCTTCGAGCCGATGCTCGACTACATCCGCACACTCAAGACGCGCCCGGACTTCAGCCGCGCCCGTCTGCTGTCCGGGGCGACCGAACCGTCGTTGACGCTCATGCGCGGCTTCCATGACCTCACCGGCGCCGACATCATCCACGCCTACGGCGCCACGGAGACCACTCCGCTGGTCACCGTCAACGCAGGCCTGAAGCACACGCTGCGGGACGTGCTCAGTGAGAAGGAGAAGTGGGATCTCAAGCGGGCCCAGGGTCTGCTGGTCAACGGGATCGACATCAAGGTCGTCGGACCGGACGGAACCGAACTACCCCACGACGGTGTCTCCCAGGGCGAGGTGCTCATGCGCGGCCCGTGGATCATCGAGCGCTACCACAAGATGGAAGACAAAGGCGGCGCGTTCGCCGATGGGTGGTGGCGCAGCGGCGATGCCGGCACGATCCGCCCCGACGGCTACCTCAAGCTGACCGACCGCATCAAGGACGTGGTCAAAAGCGGCGGCGAATGGATCTCCTCGATCGACATGGAAAACGCGATCGTCGCCCACCCACAGGTCCGCGAAGCCGCCGTGGTGGGGATCGAGCATCCCAAGTGGCAAGAGCGCCCGGTTGCGATCGTCGTCCAAGAAGACGGTGCCGATCTTGACGTCGACGACATCCACGCCGTGTTGGAAGACAAGTTCGCCAAGTGGCAACTGCCCGACATCGTCATCTTCGCCGACGCGCTGCCGCGCACCAGCGTCGGCAAGTTGGACAAAAAGACGCTACGCACCGACCACGCCGATCTCTACCGGGGAGCCGAGGAATGAACAACCGGAGCGGACACGATGATGTGGTGCGCAGCGAACGACGCGGAGCGGTCGCGATCCTGCGCATCAACCGACCCGAGGCCCGGAATGCACTGAACGCCGCGGTGTTCGCAGCCTTGAACGGGCACCTAGCCGAGCTGCGGACCGATGACTCCGTGCGCGCCATAGTTTTGGCCGGCGCGAGCGGCGTGTTCTGCGCTGGAGCAGACATCACCGCGTTCGACGCCCTGCGGGCCGATCCGTTGATCGGGCAGCGGCGGGCCTCCGGGGGGACTCTATGGGCCGACCTGGAGAACTTCCCCAAACCGGTGATCGCAGCCGTCGAGGGCCTGGCCCTGGGGGGCGGGCTCGAACTCGTCCTGGCCTGCGACACCAGCATCGTCGGCCAGGGTGCCCGCCTTGGATTACCCGAGGTCAAGCTCGGCGTCATCCCCGGCGGCGGCGGCACCCAACGACTCATCCGGGCGCTCGGCAAACCTCGCGCCATGGCACTGCTGCTCAGCGGCGACCTGGTCACCGGGACCGAGGCCGCCACCCTCGGCCTGGTGGGAAAGGTGGTCGACGACGACGAGGTCGTCGAACAGGCGATCGCCCTGGCGCAGCGGATCTCGGCTAATTCCCCGCTGGCCGTGGCCCTGGCCAAAGACGCCGCCCTGGCCGCGCAGACCGGGTCGATAGCCGCAGGGCTCGAGCACGAAAAGCGCAACTTCGTCTATTCACTCGCCTCAGACGACAGCCACGAGGGCCAGGCCGCCTTCGTGGCCAAGCGTTCGCCGAACTTCACCGGCCGCTGACCCGGCCCGACAAGGACAAGATCATGACCACCACCCTGTTCCCCGACCACCGCCCCACCTGGCAAACCGAGTCCCACGAGTTGCTACGGGACCACGCCCGCGCCTTCTTCGCCAGAGAAGTCACCCCCCGCCAGGCGGACTGGGCCCGGCAGGGCCACGTCGACCGCGAACTCTGGAACAGAGCCGGAGCGGCAGGCCTACTGCTCACCGACATCGCCGAAAAGGACGGCGGCGGGGGAGGCGACTTCGGCCACGAGGCTGTAGTGGCCCAGGAACTGGCGTACGCGCACGACAGCGCGTTCGGCTTCACCGTGCACTCCACGATCGTCAGCCACTACATCAACGCCTACGGGACCGAGGAGCAAAAGCGCCGCTGGCTACCCGGGCTCGCCTCCGGCGAGAAAGTGGTGGCCGTCGCCATGACCGAGCCTGGTACCGGCTCAGACCTGCAGAACGTCAAGACCACAGCGATCCGCGACGGCGACCACTACGTGGTCAACGGCGCCAAGACCTTCATCTCCAACGGCACCCACTGCGACTTGGTTGTCATCGTGGCCAAGACCGATCCAGCGGCCGGCGGCAAGGGCATCTCCCTACTAGTCGCCGAGGTCGACAATAACGTCGCGGGCTTCTCCCGCGGCGCCGTCCTCGAGAAGATCGGCATGCACGGATGGGACACCCGCGAACTCTTCTTTGACGACATGCGGGTACCGGTGGAGAACATCCTTGGCGAGGAGGGCTCCGGCTTCGCCGAACTCATGACCCAGTTGCCGCGGGAGCGACTCATCATCGGAGTCGCCGGCGTGGCAGTGGCCGAGGCCGCGGTGATCGAGACCATCCGGTACGTCAAAGAGCGCGATGCGTTCGGCAAGAAACTCCTGGACTTCCAGAACACCCAGTTCGTACTAGCCGAGTGCAAGGCCGACGTCTACGCCGGCAAGGCGCTGATCGACGACGGCATCCGCCGCCAGATCGACGGCACCCTCGACGCCGCCGGCGCCTCGATGATCAAGCTGTGGGCCACCGACATGCAGTGCCGCGTGGTGGACAAGTGCCTACAGCTGTTCGGTGGCTACGGCTACATGATGGAGTACCCCATCGCCCAGATGTACACCGCCTCCCGCGTGCAGCGGATCTACGGCGGCACCAACGAGATCATGAAGCTGCTCGTAGCCAGGTCGCTGTGAACGCCACTCCCCCAAGTCCGTCCGTCTACGCCGAAGACTTCACCCCGGGCCAGATCCTCGAACTGGGCGATCACACCGTCTCCAAGGCCGAACTGGTGGATTTCGCCACACGCTGGGACGCACAGTGGTTTCACATCGATGAGGAAGCGGCCGATCAGGGACACTTCCGCGGACTCATCGCCAGCGGGGTACACACCATCGCCATCGCTCAACGGCTGCTCACACAAACAGTGCTCAACCAATGGGCAGTGATCGCCGGGCTCGGATTCGACCGGGTCCGGTTCCCGGTGCCCGTCCGACCCGGGAACGTTCTCACCGGAACCGTCCGGATTGCCGAGGTCACTCTCGACGGAACACGCGGGCGAGTGAAGATGGAGATGCGGCTGACCGATCAGGACGACCACACCGTCCTCTACGCCGAACTGACCATCGTCATGTGGCAAAGAGAGCAGGCCACGACACCGTCCGGAGGCTTCAACTGACACACGGCAGGACGTCACCAGAAAGAGCCACGGTCCCGCCCTACATCGACGAAGCGACCTTCATCTCGTATCCGCAAGTCAGCGTGGGACGTGACGACCCCACCTCACGACGGTGGCTCAAGGTAGTCAAACCCCCGTCCGAGCGCGTCCGCTAGCTAGCGATCGATTTCGCGACACTCACAGAACCAGTCGTTTCCGCAGGGCAGCAGTGTCCGAAAACTCGTGTCGCCTTGCCACCCACATCGAGCACCGGTAACCAGACGTTATGACAAGTAGCGGGTGCTGAGTTGTAAGTTCTGCGAACTCGACACCTCCCGGACATTCTCTCGCCCGCCCTGTCCGGCACCCCGACTGACCTGCACGTCGTCACGTGACGGACCGCTTCCCGGGGCCGCCTCTGAGTGCAGTGGCCCAACCTCCGCGGACTGACTGGCAATGCCGCTACCTGCGACCTCTTGTGTTGATTCGCGCAAAGTGCGATACTTTCGCATATATCGCGAACCATGTTTGGGTGGTGCGAGATGGCAGATCAGGATCCTCCGCCGGGGTCGGCGCGGCTGCAATTGGCCGACGGCATCGCTGTCCTGCGGCCGGAAGCCGCGGTGTTCGAGGCGATGGTCACCGGGTGGTCGCACCAGCAGATGGCCCGGAACCTGTCCGTTGGCACGATCGCGGCCCAGGTCGCCACGATCCGGCGGTTCCAGGACTTCTGCGGTGTCGCCGGCCCCTGGCACTGGACGCCCCGATGGTCGATGACTGGTTCACCGAACTGCGCGGGGTCCACGGCCTGGCCCTGGGCACGGTGCTGAGCTACCAGGGTGCACTGCGGCATTTCATGGACTACCTGCTCGATCCGGCCTACGAGTGGACCCAGCAATGCCAGGACCGATTCGACACGCATCCGATACAGATCATCACCGAGGCCAACTCGGCCCGCCACACCTACGAGGGCCCCGACAATCCACTCAAACGGGCCTACACCACCGATGAACTGCAGGACCTTTGCGATTTCGCGGACGATCAGGTCAACCACCGTTTCGAGGCTGGCTCGAAGGGCGCGATGGTGGCCCTGCGGACCGCGACGATCATCAAGGTCGCCTACGCGTGGGGCCTGCGTCGCAACGAAGTCCGCATGCTGGATCTGACAGACTTCGGACCGAACCCTCGAGCACCACAGTTCGGCCAGTTCGGGTTCTGCTACGTCCGCCACGGCAAACCCGGCAAGGGATCTGCGGCCAAGCGGCGTGGCGTCCTGACGGTCCCGGAGACCGCCTGGGCGATCGACTGCCTCAAACGATGGATCGACCAGGGCCGCACCACCTTTGACCACCCGGTCGGGACCGCATTGTTCCCGACCGAGCGATCCGAGCGCATCTCGAACGGCGCGTTGTCCCATAGCTTCGCCGACCTCTGCGACACCGCCGGCCTGACCGATCCCGGACTGGATTTTCACTCCCTGCGCCGCAGCTACGTCACGCTGCTGGTCGAGTCCGGATACGACACCCGCTTCATCCAGGAACAAGTCGGACACAAGTACGCCTCAACCACCTCGCTCTACACCTTCGTCTCCCCCGACTACCGCAGCCGTGTCGTGGCCGCCGCACTTCGCGCCGCGGCCAAACGCCTGCCCGAAAGGACCGACCAGCAATGAAACACCGGATCGCCTACCAGTGGCGACTACGCCAGGTCATGACCGACCGAGATATGCACACCCTGTCCGACCTGATCACGCCATTGCACGACGTGGGAATCGAACTCTCCGCCTCCCAGCTCTACCGCCTCCTGGGACGCACCCCTGAGCGACTGCCCCTGGCCCTACTCGGAGCGCTGTGCCACGTCCTGGACTGCACCGTCGAAGACCTCTGCGTCTTCCACGTCGACACCTCCCCCTCCAGACGCACCGCCACAGCCACCGACGCCTCCCCCGCAACCGACGTGCCACTGCGACCGAAGCGGGCACACATCCACCGACCCGGACCGACGGCGTAGACCCCCAGGCAGGCGGCGGACACATGGCTGACACATCGAAGTACCACTGCACACGGTGCAACGACGAGCAGCAGCATCGCGGAGTGCGCTGGCCCGAGGGCTTCGTCTGCCGCCGCTGCTACCAACAGGCCACCCGCCGACGCGGCACCTGCCCCCGCTGCCAACGCCCGGATCGACTGCTGCCTGGCCTCGCCAACGACCAGCCCATCTGCACTGACTGTGCCGGAATCGACGACCCCCGACTGACCTGCACCCGCTGCGGAGACCAGGACGAACCCCACCGCCGAGGACTGTGCGCACGATGCTGCCTCACCGACGACCTGACCGCTGAAGTGCCCCGGGTTTGATGGAGACATCGATTACCCGGGGCACTTCAATGGGATCTGCCCAGAAGTTGGCCATCTCGGGTTTTCGGGTTGTCAGGACAAGGGCTTCACTCCCTGGCCTGCGAGTGCTTCGGAGAGGCGGACGGAGTCGCCGCTGGTCTGGCAGACGTGGGCGCGGTGCAGTAGCCGATCCACTGTCGCGGTGGCGATGGTCTTGGGCATGAGTTCGTCGAAACCGGCCGGGTGCAGGTTCGAGCTGATCGCGATGGCACGTTTCTCGTAGGCGGCGTCCACCAGGCGGTAAAGCCCATTCGCTAGGCACCCGGACCGAACTTCTCGACGCGGTGCGCACGATCCGTTCCCGGGGGTTCGCGTCGAGCAAGGAGGAGAGCGAGGAGGATGTCGCCTCCCTCGCCGTCGCACTGGCCTCGACCCGCTCTCCGCGGTTGGCTGTCAAGGCCTCGCTGCCGCTCAGTCGCATGAGCTCGGCGACCGAGCAGGACATCCTCACTCGGCTGGTAGCTGCGGCGGAGGAGATCGACCATCTCCTGCTCTGATCGGCGTGGTCAGGCCGAAGTCGGCTGGGCCTCAGGCTGGACTGGGCTGCCCGCCGTCCCGGTCCAGCCGGTTGCCGGTCCCCTGGACGTGGCGCACGAAGGACCGTACCGCCGGGGCGATGCCTCCTTCGCGTGACCAGTAGATCCACAGCGGGGCGCTCATCGGGGTGTGCTCGTCGACCAGCACTGGCCATCTGGCCGAGTCGTCGGCACTGAGGTTGTCGTCGGCGATGACGGCCACGCCCAGCCCTGCCCGGGCGAGCGCAACGATGGTGGTGGCGTTGACGCTCTCCGACGTGATGTCGAGCCCGAAGCCCCCTGCCCGCAGCGCCGGCTCCAGCAGGCGCCGGGTGAGGCTATCGGCGTGCCCGGTGAGCACCGGCTGGCCACGCAATTCAGCGACCAAGACGTGGCTCCGGCCCCGCCACGGGTGGTCGTCGGAGGTCACCACCGCCAGCCGCACGTCGCCGAGCTGGTGGCCCGCAAGACGCTGGTCGGCCTGCCCGAGGCCCGTCACGAGATCGACGTCCCCGTTAAGCACCTGTTCGATCGCGGGCAGGCCCGAGTACTCGTGGACGGCGACGTGGATAGCGGGATGCGCCGACCGGAAGGTGCCGATCAGGGGCGCGAGGAACCGTGACACGTGCGGATATGCGCAGGCCACCGTGACGACGCCCGCTCGACCGCGAGCGAGTTCGTGGGCAAACTGGGAGACCGACTCCGCTCGATTCAGCAGGTAATGGGCGCGGGGCAGCAATTGATTCCCGGCACCGGTGAGCTGTACTCCGCGGCCGGACCTCTCGAAGAGGGCGATGCCCAGCTCCGCCTCCAGCGCCTTGATCGAACGCCACAGCGAGGGCTGCGGCACATCGAGGGTGGCGGCGGCGCGGAGGAACGACCCCTCGCGGGCCACCGCAACGAGATACCTGAGTTGACGCAGCTCCACGCACGGCTCCTAGTTTCACCAGTGAATAGCTCGATACCAAAATAGCCCATAGACAGCCTGTGATGAAGGTCATACTCTTTTATGTGTACTGCAATGCAGAAAGCCGTCCTAACTTGAGGAGAATTGGATGTCGGAGTCTGGTGGAGAAACCGTGGCCACTGCGCGGCAGCGTCAGCTGGTCGAGCGGGCACTCGGTGAGTGGCAGGGCGAGGCGGCGGGTCGAGTCATCGTTGTCACCGGTGGAGCCCGCGGCATCGGCCGTTCCCTCTGCGAGGGACTGTTGCGCGCCGGCGCCAAGGTCGTTGCAGCGGACCTGACGTGGGACGACGCTGACGACTTCCGCAAGCAGCTGGAGTCGGACGGCAGCGGCATGGCCGTCGACATGGACATCACCGACGACGACGCCCTCGACGCCGCCCGAGACGCTGTAATCGACAGGTTCGGGACCGTCGACGTCCTAGTGAACAACGCGTCTCTGGTCTCCGAAACCCTCTTCCCGCCCACAGGCCACCGGAACACCCTTGACACGACCGACCGCGACTGGGAGGTGATGTTCGGCGTCAACGTGTTCGGCACGCTGAAGGCCATCCGCCGGTTCATCGAGCCGATGCGGGCCCAGCAGCGGGGCAGCATCGTCAACGTCGTCAGCAGTGGCGTCCTGGCCGTCGCCGCCGGCGGCGGCTACCACGGGCTGCGCCCGTGGACGGTCGAGATGCCTTACCAGGCCACCAAGGCCGCCGTGATGGCGCTGACCTTCTACCTCGCCGAGGAAGTGCGCGGCGACGGGGTCGCGGTTAACGCGATCATGCCGGGGCACACCCGAGCGTCGTGGTTCGACGCCACCGCCCGGGCCTTCAACGAGCAGGGCATTGCCTACTTCATGCGCCCGGCGATTCCCGAGCACCTGCTGCCGATCTCGCTCTTCCTCGCCGCCCAGGACAGCGCGGGGACGTCCGGGCGCCTCTACTACGTGCCGGAGTGGAACTACGACCACGGCTACGAGGACTACGCCGCCTGGCAGGACCATGAGCTGCCTCCGGACATGGAGGAGATCTACAGCCGGCTGGAAGCCGCGACCCCGTCATACGAGCGGGCCGGCGTGGCCCACCTCCCCTTCGACGCGCAGGGTGCCCTGTACGCCGCGGGCATGGCAAACCTCGGGGCCCAGAACAGTTGGACCAGCAATGACAGCGCTCAGTGATACCGCAGACGCCCAGACGATCCGCCTACAGGTGGGCCGTTCGGGTCCGCCCTCCCATCTCACCTCACGCAACCCGTCAGACCCCGAGAGGACCCGATCATGACCAGCATTAGCGAACGCCCCGTTGACGTGGCCGCCGCAAGACTGCACGACCTGGTGAAGCCCGACGAGGGTGCCGTCAGCAGAACAGTCTTCGTCGACGAGGCAACCTACCGCAAGGAATTGGACCGGGTATTCACCAAGACGTGGTTGTTCATCGGCCACGAGTCCCAGTTGAGTGAGCCGGGCGACTACCTGACGAACTTCATGGGCGAGGACCCTGTGATCGCCACTCGCGGTGCGGACGGAGTGATCCGGGTGATGCTCAACTCCTGCGCCCACCGGGGCATGGCCGTGTGTAGCACCGACGCCGGGTCCTCGAAGTTCTTCCGCTGCCCCTACCACGGCTGGACCTACAGCAACAACGGCGATCTGATCGGTGCACCGCGCGCAGATACCGTCTACCATGGCGAGCTGGACAAGCCGCGCCTAGGTCTGAAGGCCGTTCCGCGGGTGGAGAACTACAAGGGCTTCATCTTCGCCAATTGGGACGAGGACGCCATCCCGCTGGTAGACTACCTCGGCGCTGACCAGCTCTGGTATCTGGACCTGGCCTTCGAGGCGCCGCTCGGCGGGCTCGAGGTGATCGGCCCCACGATGAAGTTCCGGATCAAGGCCAACTGGAAGCTGGCGGCGGAGAACTTCGCCGGCGACGACTACCACGTGCTCTACACACATGGGTCGGCCTTCCAGATCGGCTTCCTCCCCGATTACGACACGCTCGGCGACTACATCGCATACTTCGACCACGGCCACGGGATGGGCGACATCAGCAAGCCCGGCCGGGCCTATCAGAACGACGTCGGGATGGCTCAGCTCCTCGGGCCGGAGGCGATCGAGTACGTCAACGCCGTGCACGAGCGGCTCAAGGCCCGGGTCTCCCCGCTGCAGGCGGAGATGCACGGGCTCGGTCAGGGCAATATCTTCCCGAACCTGTCATGGATCAAGTTCGGCGTCTTCCACGTCTTCGGGCTCTTCCAATGGCACCCGAGGGGACCGGGTGAGATCGAGGTCTGGCAGACGGCGCTCTTCGACCGCGACGCGCCGCAGTCGGTCAAGGACTTCGCCCGCACCCAGATGTCCCAGGAGAACGCCGCGGCCGGGATCTTTGGCCAGGACGATGGCGAGAACTTCGAGCAAATCACCGAGTCCGCCCGAGGGGTGGTCTCCCAGACCCGGGATTTCAACTACGCGATGGGCCTGGGGCACGAGGGCGAGATCCACGAGGAGGGATACCCCGGCCATTTGGGGCCCCACTATTCGGAGCAGAACCACCGCAACTTCTATCGCTACTGGCTCGAACTCATGACCACCCCGGGAGAGCAGAAATGACCAATTCCCTCACCGATCTGCGCCGCGACGTCGAGGACTTCCTCTACAGCGAGGCCAAGATGCTCGACGAGCAACGCTACGACGAGTGGCTCGACCTGTTCACTGAGGATGTCCATTACTGGATGCCGATCACGGAGACCCGTGAGGTGCGGCAGCACCGGGACCACGTCCCCGGCGAGTGGTCGCTCATGGAGGAGGACGCCCGTTTCCTCGCCAAGCGGATGGAGCGCTTGGCCGGTGGCCTTGCCCACGCGGAGCAGCCGCGGTCGCGGACGCGCCGGTTCATCAGCAACGTCCTGGTCACCCCCGGGCCGGACGGCGACCTGGTAGCGGAGTGCAACTTCATCATCTTCCAGTCCCGGCGAGCCAACTCCGAGCAGTTCTTCGTCGGCTCCCGTCGCGACCGGATCGTGACCTCCGGTGAGAGCTGGAAGATCGCCGAACGGACCGTGCTCCTCGACCACCGGGTGTTGCCCCGTGCCATCTCCATCTTCTTCTGAGGCCCAGGCGGCTGACCTCGACGGCAGTCGGGACGTCGGGGCTGATGGCGCACCAGAGCCGAGTTCTTGGCTGCGCATCGGCTCTGCCGACGGCGAGCTCGTAGTCCGCAACGAGTTCGCCCGGGTGCGGGTACGCGCCGACCGAGACGGCAACGACCTTCGCCTGGCCATCCGTAGCCTGCGCACCGGCCGCGAGGTCTTCCTTGACGCGCTGCAGCTGGAGAGCCTCACCTGGCTCGACGAGAGGGCCTACACGACATTGCTCTCCGAGCCGTTCGGACCGGAGTGACCGACCATCCCGCACCGGCCGCACGGCCGAACAGAGAGGAGCTTCAACGTGACGAGCACTGAAGGGGGAATGGCCCAGCCCCAGGGGAACTCGTTCTGGGTGGACCTGCTGGGAACCGAGGTCCGGTACCGCCAGGCGAGCTCTTACCGCACCCGCAGCATCGAGGCAGGCGCCGGTGAGCCGGTAGTCCTGCTGCACGGCGTGAGCGGGCACGCCGAGACCTGGGTGCGCAACGTCGCCGTCCTCGGCCGGGACTTCCGCGTGCATGCCATTGACATGCTGGGTCATGGCTTCACCGACAAGCCGCAGATCGAGTACTCGATCCGCGCGCTCGCCGAGCACGTGCTCGGCTTCCTCGACGAGATCGGCGCCTCGCGAGCCCACCTGGTCGGGCAGTCTCTCGGTGGCTGGGTCGCGGCGTTTCTCGCCGTCCACCACCCCGAGCGGGTCGCCTCGCTCGTCAGCGTCACCGGGGCGGGGCTGCAGGTGGACGCCGACGGTGCCACGCTGACCGAGAACGTCGGCCGGCAGGTCGCGGAGGCTACCACCAAGGCTCTGGACACCCCGACCCGGGAGAAGGTCCGGACTCGGCTGGAATGGCTGGTCCATGACCCGTCCGTGGTCACCGACGAACTGGTGGAGACCCGGTACCGGATCTACGCCAGCCCGGACTTCGCCGCCACCGCCGGTGACATGGTCGCCGCATTCACCTCCCGGCCCCGGCCGGAGGAACTGCTGACCGCCGAGCGGCTCGCGACGATCAACTGCCCGACGCTCGTGCTGTGGACCCGGCAGAACCCGACCATGCCGTGGACGGTGGGGGAGGCGGCCAGCCGGATCATTCCCGATGCAACGTTCCGTCTGATGGAGGACGCCGGTCACTGGCCGCAGTTCGAGAAGCCGGCGGAATTCCACGCTGTCGTCGGCGGTTTCGTGCGTTCGGTCACCGCGGGGCGCCGAGGTGGGCGCACCGACGGCGACGGCGACGGCGGCCCCACGGATCCGGCCACCAACCGGCAACGGGCGGCCCGCTGATGGGCAGGCTGGTAGGTGCGTACGCGACGTCCCACACGGCGATGATGATCCGAAAGCTCCAACCGGACAACGACGTGCACGCCGCAGTCCATCAGGCCTTCGCTCAGGTGCGTGCGGAAATTGACCGGCTGTCCCCTGACGTGCTCGTCGTCGTCAGCAGCGAGCACCTAGCATCCTTCAGCTACGACAGCTTTCCGCAGATATGCGTCGGAATCGGAGAGATAGCCACCGGTTGGGGCGATGGAGGAGTGGCCAGCGCCGAGGTCCCACTTGCTGGCGCCTTCGCTGCCCAGCTGCTCTCCGAAGGGGTGGCCGCCGGATTCGACCTCGCGTTCTCCGCCAACCCGAAGATCGACCATGCGTTCATGGCACCATTGACCCTGATCCGACCAGAGATGGACATCCCGGTGGTCCCGGTGTTCCAGAACGCCAACACCGAGCCTCTGCCACCCCTGTGGCGCAGCGCCCAACTGGGGGAACTGCTGCGCGACGTCATTACGCGGCGGCCCGCAGCCGAAACAGTGGTCGTGCTCGGGACCGGCGGGCTCTCCCACTGGGTCGGCACGCCGGAGATGGGCCAGATCAACTCCGCCTTCGACGAGCGATTCCTGCAGCACGTGCGCGCAGGGGACCTCGGCGCGATCCTCGCCATGAAGACCGCCGACGTCCTCGCTGAGGCCGGCAATGGTGCCCCGGAGATCTGCAACTGGGTCACCGCGATGGCCGCCGCGTCCCGTCAGGAGGGCTGGGGAGTGTCGGAGCCTGAGCGGACGGCCCGTGGGCCGAGAGGGGTCGTCCTGGCATACGAGTCCGTCCCGGACTGGGCGACCGGGATCGCGCTGGCTCGGTTGGCCCCCGAGGAGGAACCGTGAACTTACCCCTGGACCAGGTCATCCGCCGGGTCGTCCGGGATCCGGAGTTTCGTTCTATTGCGGAAGAGTCGGGCCAGCTCGCGGCCGACCTCGCAGGCGTACGGCTGGCCGATCTTGCGGCCGTCCTGGAGGGCGACCTGGTCACCCTCCAGCAAAGGGGCGCCCACCCACTGCTGATCATGCAGCTGGCCGGCGCGCTCAGGATCGATCCGATGCGGCGCTTCGCCGCCGAACAGACTGCCCATGACTTAACCACGGAGGGACGATGAACATGATGAACATTACGGTGGACCTCGAGCGGTGTGAGGGCTTCGCCTCGTGCGTTGTGACCGCGCCCGAGCTCTTCGACCTCGATGACGAGCGAAGCGTCGCCGTCGTTCTGGAGCCTGTTGACGGTGGCCCCCGCACCCGCGCCTTAGCGCTCGAGGCCGCCGCGAGCTGCCCGATGCGGGCCATCACCGTCTCCGACCCCCTGGTGGACGAACCATCGCTGCCGCGGCGCGGCCGGTGACCGACGGAGTTTCGCCGGACGCGGTGGCAACCGCGGTCGAGAACGAACCCCGTCGGGCGGCGGTGGCCGGTACGCCCTGTGCCCCGGTTCGTGAACGTGCTACCACCGACGTTAGCGGCCGGCTGCGCCGTTCAGCAGGTTCTCTCCGCTCGCGCTCTCGGTTGGAGGGGTGGCAGCCGCAATGGCCGATCGCTGAGCGGGTCAACGACCACGTTGTCAGACCGGGCGACTCGCGATCCGGGGCTCGATGCCAGCATCCCGGGCTGCCACGCGTACAGCATTTGGTCGCCGCGGCGGGCATATCGTTGACGCCCAAGAGGATACCGGCCTGCCTTCCTGCCGCACCTCGGGCACTGGCCCAGTCGGCTAGATGTACTGACCACGGAGGTTGTGTCTCCGGTCGGCATGGCGAGATGAAATGAGGAAGACCTCCGTGTGAGGTGTGAAAGCGACCAAGCAACCACACCCACAACGGAGGTCTTCGTGTCCCACGCTAACGCGACCTTGACGCCCACGGGAAGACTGCGCCTGGCCCGGTGTGTCGTCGAAGACGGCTGGCCCCCGGCCCGAGCTGCGGAACGGTTCGGTGTCTCGGTCACCACGGCCCGACGCTGGGCCAGCCGGTATCGCGAGCAGGGCAAGGCCGGCATGGTTGACCGCTCCAGCCGGCCGCACACCTGCCCCCACCGCACCCCGCGTCGTCGGGAGCGCCGGGTGATCGGCCTGCGCGTATCGCGCCGGTGGGGGCCAGCCCGAATCGCTTACCACCTGGGAATGCACCCCTCGACGGTGCACAAGATCCTGTCCCGCTTCGGGTGCGTGCGCCTGGCGTTCACCGACCCGGCCACCGGCGCCCCGGTGCGCGCCACCAAGCGACGCCCGCAGCGCTATGAGCACGCCGCACCGGGCGATCTGGTGCACGTGGACATCAAGAAGCTCGGACGCATCCCCGACGGCGGCGGGCACAAGTTCCTCGGCCGCGCCAAAGGATGGTCCCGGGCCGTTCGGCGAAGGTCCTCACCGAGTGGCTCAACGCCCGCGACCAGGCATTTCGAGACCGAGTCAAGGTGGTCACGATGGACGGGTTCGCCGGCTACCACTCCGCCGCAGCCAAGGCCGTGCCCGCAGCACGCACGGTGATGGACCCGTTCCACGTCGTGCATCTTGCCGCCGACAAGCTCACCGTGTGCCGCCAACGCATCCAGCAGGCCACCACCGGGCACCGGGGCCGCACCGGCGATCCGCTGTACGGCATCCGCAGGACGCTCAACACCCGGGCAGGGCTGCTGACCGACAAACAGAAAGTGCGCTTGTTCAAGGCGTTCACCGCCAACGATGCGCACGCGGCGGTGGAGGTCACCTACGGCGTCTACCAGCGACTCATCGCCGCCTACGAGGCCTCGGGCAAGCGGGAGGGCAAGATCGCGATGTACAAGCTCCTGCGCTCGATCCGGACCGGGGTGCCCACCGAGCTGCCCGAGCTCGCCCAGCTCGGCCGGTCGCTATGGAAGCGGCACCGCGAGATCCTCGCCTACTTCGACGTGGGTGCCTCCAACGGCCCCGTCGAGGCCATCAACGGCAGGCTCGAACACCTCCGCGGAATCGCCCTGGGCTTCCGCAACCTCAAGCACTACATCTTGCGGTCACTGATCCACTCCGGACAGCTTCAGGATCGGATCAATGCACTCTGAATCCGGAAGGGCCCTTTCTATTGACAGTCGATGCGGAGGCGCGTAGCTTTCAGGCACACGCAGAAGAGATTTCTACTGGCCAGAACTACCACGTCGGTAGGGGTCGAACTGCGATGAATTGTTCAATCGTTATCGTGCACAGAAAGGCGTTATCCGTGCCAAGCTCTTCAATCACCCAGAAGTTCCATACCGTCGATGTGAGAGGGGTTCAGACGCGTTATTTCGACGACGGCCAGGACAAGGATCCGATCCTCCTCATCCATGGGGGGCATTTCGGGTTCTTCATACCGGTCGGAATCGAATCCTGGGGCAACGTTCTAGAGGATTTCGGCGAGTACGGCCGTGTCCTCGCGGTCGACAAACTCGGTCAGGGCGAGACTGGTCTCCCGCTGAATGACGAAGACTGGACTGTCGACGCGGTCGCCGAACACGTTGCGAACTTTGCAACTCAGTTGGGGCTCAAGAACCTGACCCTGGTGGGTCACTCGCGCGGCGGCATGACGGCGGTCCTTCTCGCGTTGAAGTACCCTGAGATGGTAAAGAAGCTGGTCATCATCAGCAGTGCGACTGCGGCACCGGCGCCGCCCGTCGGAACCGACATGGACTTCTACGAGCGAGTCGAAAGGACTGCCCCCGGAGGTTCGGCCGAGTTGATCCGTCACTATCATGCTGCCCAGGCGGTTAATGAGGGAGATCTGCCCGAGGACTACATCGGGATCGCCACAAAGTGGCTCGAGAGCGAAAAGCAGCTCGACGCTGTCGCCGGATATGCACGCAATGCGGAGGAGCACTGGTTGCCTAGCCTCAGCGAGGGCAGGCGCTGGGTTCAGGAACGGCTTGCCGACGCAGGAATCCCGGTGCCGACGCTGGTTGTGTGGGGAGTCAATGATCGATCGGCGCCGGTGTCGATGGGTAAGGGGCTCTTCGATCTGATCGCTGCCAACACCCTGGATAGCTCGCTCTATCTCATCAACAACGCTGGTCATCATGTGTTCAGTGACCAGCGCGAAAAGTTCAACGCCGCGGTTGGTGCGTTCATCTCGCTTTAGCAGAACCCTTCGTCGGTCTTTCGTGCTCGAAAGACCAGATGTCTGATACAAACAACTTCGAAGAGGAAGCTGGAATCTAATGCACAACTCGCTTTACGACTATTCACCATTACTGAGCGTCCACGATTCGAGTGGCCGGGCGGGAAGAAGGTCGCCTTCTACGCGGGCGTCGCGGTGGAACACTATCCGGTCGACAAGCCGTCGACATCAATTTTTGCCGGAACAGCTGGGCTGACCCCGGACCCCCTCAACTATGGGTGGCGAGACTATGGAATGCGGGTGGGGATCTGGCGGATGATCGAATCGCTCGATCGTCACGGAATGCGGGCGACCGCCTTTGTGAACTCTGACGCATGTTCGCTTTATCCCCAGGTCATCGCGGCCGGAAACGAGCGCAACTGGTCGTGGGTGGCTCATGGTCGCGACAATTCGACCTTCCAGAACGGGATGGAGAAGAGCGTAGAGAGAAAATATCTTGAAGAGGTCGTGGACGAAATCGAGCGGCACACGGGGACTCGTCCGACTGGTTGGATCGGTCCCGCGCTTACCGAGACATTTGAGACACCTCAGATTCTCGCCGAACTGGGGCTGGAATATGTGCTGGACTGGTGCGCCGACGACCAGCCGTTCTATCTCAATGGCGAGAAGCCGATGCTCAGTGTTCCGTACTCGACCGTTTTGAATGATGTGATGCTGTTCGGCGGAAACGGTCTCAGCGGTGAGGGCTTTGTCCAGCTGATTAAGGACCAGTATGAGCAGCTGTCTAAGGAAGCGGATGACCATGTGCGAGTAATGGGCATTGGCCTTCACCCGTTCATCATCAACCAGCCGTTCCGTCAGAAGTACCTTGACCTGGCCCTGGATTTCATCGCCGAACAGGACGATGTTTGGATTACTACGTCGGATGATATCGCGGCTCACTTCAAGAATAATGTTGCGGATCGTCCTGCGGCCTAGTGTCGCGTTTCTGAAGTTGGTTTAGGGTTGGCTTTCGCGAGGATCTGTTCGGGAGTTTTGGTCCAGACGAATGGGTGTTTGCGGTCGTTCCAGCCCGTGATGAACTGGCGAATCTTGGCATTGAGGTCCTTGACGGATGTAAAGACACCGCGGCGGATGGCCTGCCGGTCGATGATGCCGAACCAGACTTCCACGAGGTTGAGCCAGGACCCGGACGTCGGGGTGAAGTGCACGTGGAACCGCGGATGCTGTGCCAGCCACACCTTCACCGCCGGGGTTTTGTGGGTGGCGTAGTTGTCCATCACCAGGTGCAGGTCCACCTCCGGGTAGGCGCGGTCGAGCTGACGCAGGAACGCCAGGAACTCCTGATGGCGATGCTTCGGCTTGACCGCGCCGGTGACGTGCCCGGTCGCAATGTCCAACGCGGCGAACAGAGTCGTCGTGCCGTGCCGCTTGTAATCGTGGGTGTGCCTTTCGATGCTGCCGGTGCGCATCGGCAGCATCGGCGCGGTCCTATCCAGCGCCTGGATCTGACTCTTCTCGTCAACACACAACACGATCGCGTTGTCCGGTGGCGCCAAGTACAACCCCACCACGTCGGTGACCTTCGCGACCAGTTCGGGATCGGTGGAGAACTTGAACGTTCCGGCCCGCCAAGGCTGCACGCCGAACTTGCGCCACGCCCTGGCCACGGTGGCGTTACCGATCTTCAGATGATCCGCCAGCAGGCGTGAGGACCAGTGCGTCACCCCGTACTTCTTCGGCGGAGGAACAAAGCAGAGAAGAGAAGAGACAACAATGTCTATCAGCAATGCCGTTGAAGAATACGAACGTCTTCGAGCAGATTTCCGAGCCAAAGGTTTGGGCGGCCGGACCGGCTTCGGGCAGCGGCCAGCGCTGCTGGTCATCGACCTGATCCGGGGGTTCACCGACACCAGATCCCCCCTGGCCGGCGAACTCGACTCTCAGTTGCAGGCCACCCAACAACTGCTTGCAGACGCACGCGATGCCGACGTGCCCGTGATCTTCTCGACGGTCGCCTACGATGCGGACCTTCAGGAGGCCGGCAAGTGGATCCGCAAGATCCCTTCCAACAGCTGGCTGATGGAGGGAAACGAGTGGGTGGAGCTGGATGAGCGACTGGGTCGTCGCGAGAACGAGATGCTGCTGGTCAAAAAGTACGCGTCCTGTTTCTTCGGTACCGATCTGGCAGCTCGTCTGATCTCCCGGGGCGTGGACACGGTGATCCTCCTCGGATGCACGACCAGCGGATGCATCCGCGCCACCGCTGTGGACGCGTGCTCCTACGGATTCCACACAGTCGTTGTGGAAGAGGGCGTGGGAGACAGAGCAGAGCTGCCACACCTGGCAAGCCTCTTCGACATCGACAACAAGTACGGTGACGTCGTGAGCCTGGAGGACGCCAGCGCCTACCTCCAGCATGTCCACCAGTAGAGACGCCGAATACGGACACCGGTGACGAAAGCTCATCGGCCAGCGCATCAGCGGATCCTTGAGGACGTCGATGCGAAAGAGTTACCACCACGGGAAAGCACATGGACTCCGTCAACTATGACAGGGCCTTGAGCGCGCTGGCCATCATCTTGTTCAGCTTCGCGCTGGGCACTTTGTCCGTTGTCGTCCCTCTTTTGGGTGTGCATGCGGGCTACACCCCCAGTGAGATCGGGCTGCTGGTCGCCGTGGCTGCCATCGCACAGCTGATCACCCGCCTGTACATGGGCGCGTTGATGCGTCGGATTCCGGACAGGTCCTTCCTCGTGGGATCCGGGCTGATGATCGCGATCTCGTGCGCACTGCTCGCGATTTCTCCCGCGGTCGTGTTTTTTGTCGCGTCCCAGTTGGTCCAGGGAATAGCCCGGGCGTTCTTCTGGACCAGCAGCCAGACCCACGCCGTTCGTACATCCGCCGCACCGGTCAGTGGCCTCCGGGACGTCAATCTGGCGGCGGGGATCGGTGCGCTTCTCGGCCCCACGGTGGCCGGATACCTCTGGGAGGCCTCGGTGCAACTGCCACTCATGATGGGGATCGTCGCAGGTTCCGTCGCCGTCGTCCCCGCGGCCTTGTTGATCAGGTTTCCCCCGTTCGCGGCCAGGCCTTCTTCACCCACTGGCAGGGATGTCCGTCTGTGGCGACGACCCGGTGTCAACGCTGCCTGCTGGATGAACACGGGCGCAGGGGTTTGGAAAAGCCTTCTGGACTCCTACGTCCCTTTGGCCCTGTCCCTGGCAGGCCAACCGGCTGCAGTCATCGGTATCCTGCTCTCCATCGCCAACGCCACCGTTCTCGTCGGTAGTACCGCCAGCGGGTGGGTCCGGCGCCGGGGCGTCAGGGCGTCTCTGGTCATCGGGATGATAGCTACAGGGCTGGGACTGGCCGCAGTGGGACCGTTCGCCGGTCTGACCGCCCCGGTGGCCATTGCCCTGGCCATCTCCGGCATCGGTGCCGGGGTCCTGCAGACCGTCGGTCCGGCCATCGCAGCGGAGAAGGTGCACCCAGAAGAACGCGGAGACGCCCTCGCATTGACGGGCACTTTCCGCGCCACGGCGCTCTTCCTCTCACCGCTGGGCATGGCCGGGCTGGTCACCCTCGTTCCGGTGACCGCGGCCCTGCTGGCCGCGGGCCTGCTGGCCGCGGGCCTGCTGGCCGCGGGCCTGCTGGCCGCGGGCCTGCTCATCATCACCCCAGCTGCAACCACCTGGAGATCCAACAAAGATGTCGACTGACCGACACAGACCCCGAGGCTCGCGCTATTTGCCTCCGGTGACAAGAAAGCAAGACGTTTCGACGAGAGGCTGTCCATGACGACGAAAACCCATCCGAGCGATGACCCCGCAACGGTCCCGAGGCTCCGACTGCGGCACGGGCATAGCATTCCGCATCTGGGCCTGGGCACCTGGCCACTGGTGGGGGAAGAGTGCGAGACGGCCGTCCGCTACGCCATTCAAAGCGGCTACCGGCTCGTCGACACCGCGTTCCAGTACCGCAATGAAGACGCGGTGGGACGCGGTGTCCGCACTGCCGGCGTTGCGCGTGAAGAGCTGTTCGTCTCCAGCAAGTTCAACAAGGAGTCCCACAGCGTCGACGGTGTGCAGAGGGCCTACGACCGCAGTCTCCAAGCCTTGGGCCTGGACTACCTGGACATGTTCATGTGCCACTGGCCCGTGCCGGCCTTGGACCAGTACACCGAGGCATGGAGAGGCCTCGTCAAGCTCTTGGACGAAGGCCGTGTCAAAGCGATCGGTGTCTCCAATTTCAAGCCGGACCATTTGGAGAAGGTCATTGCCGCGACCGGCGTGGTTCCTGACGTGAACCAGATCCAGCTCAGCCCCGATCTCGCACGGCTACCCCCGCGGGCAGTGCACCAGGACCTGGGCATCATTACCGAGGCCTGGAGCCCTATTGGTCGCGAATCGGGACTGCGTGACCACCCCATCGTGGTGCAGATCGCGCAACGGACAGCAAAGAGTCCGGCGCAGGTTCTGCTCCGCTGGCACGTCCAGCAAGGAATCGTCCCGATCCCGCAGGCCGCCAAACCCGCATGGCTGGTCGAGAACATCTCGGTGTTCGATTTCTCCCTGACTGCCGAGGAAATGGCCGCCCTGGCGAGGCTGGACCGCGGAGAGAACGCCGCCCGCGACTCCGACTCCCCCGAAAACGGCCACTGACCCTTGCCGCACCCACCCGTACCTGGCACGAAGAGTGGGAGGGGTTGACGTAGATCACAAAATGCGGAAACCTCTTCACGACAGAGTGGACCTCTGCTCTACAGACTGACTGATCGATGATCGAGAAGGAGCTCTCCCATGGCAGACCATCACGGCGTCCTCGAGGACGTACGGCGGGGCATGATCCCTGCACATATCTACAACGACAAAGAGCTCTTCGAACTCGAGAAGGAACGTCTCTTCAGCCGCAGCTGGCTGTTCGTCGCCCACGAGTCGGAGGTCCCCGAGGCTGGTGACTACGTGGTCCGCAGGGTCCTCGAGGACTCGTTCATTATCTCTCGGGACGAACAGGGCCAGGTCCGGGCCCTGTTCAACATGTGCCTCCACCGGGGCATGCAGGTGTGCCGGGCGGAGATGGGCAATGCCTCCCACTTCCGTTGCCCGTACCACGGTTGGTCTTACCGCAATGACGGGCGCCTCGTTGGCCTGCCGTTTCACAAGGAGGCATACGGCGGGGAGGAAGGCTTCAAGAAGAAGGGCCAGACCTTGTTGCCTGCTCCCTCGCTGGCCACGTACAACGGTCTGATCTTCATCAGCATGGACCCGGATGCCGAGCCCCTGGAGGAGTTCCTGGGGGACTTCAAGTTCTACCTGGACTACTACACGAAGCAGAGCGCGGACGGCATCGAGCTGCGTGGCCCTCAGCGTTGGCGGGTCAAGGCGAACTGGAAGATCGGGGCCGAGAACTTCGCCGGGGACATGTACCACACGCCCCAGACCCACACCTCGGTGGTGGAGATCGGCCTCTTCCGCGAGCCCAAGGCGGAGAAGCGCAAGGACGGCACCACGTACTGGGCTGGCAACGGTGGCGGCACCACTTACAAGCTGCCCGAAGGTGGCCTGGAGGAGCGCCTGCGCTACGTGGGCTACCCGGACGAGATGATCGCCCGGATGAAGGAGCAGTGGACCCAGGAGCAGCTCGACGTGGTCGGCAAGGACGGGTTCATGATCTCGGCGGCCTCACTGTTCCCGAACATGAGCTTCGTCCATAACTGGCCGCGGGTCGAAGAGGGCTCCGACGAGGTGCTCCCCTTCATCTCTATCCGCGTGTGGCAGCCGATCAGCGAGAACGAGACGGAAGTCCTCTCGTGGTTCGCCGTCGACAAGAACGCGCCGGAGGAGTACAAAGCGCTTTCCTACAAGGCGTATCTCATGTGCTTCGGCAGTGGCGGCATGTTCGAGCAGGACGACGTCGAGAACTGGGTGTCCCTCACCAATACTGCCGCCGGCTCCATGGCACGGCGTCTGCTGCTCAACAGCCGGATGGGCATGCTCGAGAACGGCGAGAACGTCGTCGAGGCCCTGTCCCCCGAGGAATACTCGGGACCCGGCGCCACCCGTGTCGGCTACAGCGAGTACAACCAGCGGGAGTTGTTGCGCCGGTGGGCCGATCACCTCGAACGTCCGGTAGAAGCCGCAGCGCAGGTGCACGTGGGCTCGGACCCGGTGCAAGCGCCACCGGCCGCCGGATCGGGGCCCGCCCGCCCGGCCTGCGGCAGCGCAGAGACCGCGCCCGCAGCAACCCTTCACGAGGAGGTCTGATCATGAGTGTTGGAACGGCACACGAGAACGAGAACTTGACGCTGTCCGAACAATCGGCGCTGGGAGCCCACGCCCCGCGTACTCAGCGGACGGGGCAGACCCTGCCTTTCAACGATGAACTTCACCTGGAGGCGCATCGTTGGCTGGTCGATGAGGCGTACCTGTTGGACGCCCAGGACTACGACGAGTGGCTCTCCCGGATCGCCGATGACGTGCACTATCTCATGCCCGTCCGCGTCACCACTGCCCTGGGCGCCGGATACTCCACCTCACCGGGGATGGCGCACTGGGACGAGAACAAGTACTCGCTCAGTCGCCGCGTGGCACGCTTCGCCACCGAGCACGCGTGGACCGAAGACCCCCCATCACGGCTGCGCCACTACATCACCAACGTGCGCACCTTCCGCACCCCCGACCCGCAAGAGATCATCGTGGACTCGGCGGTTCTTCTCTTCCGCAGCCGTGGTGACGTCGGGGAGTCCTCCACTGTCTCGGCAGGACGCGAGGATCTCCTCCGCCGTACCTCATCCGGGTCCGGGTGGGAGCTGGCCCGTCGCACCATCATGGTCGACGAGTCGGTCATCCGCATGCAGAACCTGGCGATCTTCCTGTGAAACTGGAATGGGAAGGCGAGGAGGAAGACCGCCTCGCGGCGATCCAGGCCACCGAGGAACGCCGCCGGCTCGAAGAGCACGTCACCGGCAAGCCGATCGTGATCGCTAACGAGTTCTCGGAGGTCCAGGTCACCCGCATCGAGACCCGCAACGGTTCGCGGCTGATGATTCAATCTCCTCGTTCGGGCCAGTGGGTAACGCTCTGTCCGCTGGAACTGGAGTCCCTGACCTGGCAGGCCCCGGCCACGTTCTCGGCCATGATCGGACACCCTTTCGGGCCGCTCGTGGCCGAAGACGAATAAACACCCCAACCGCCAGAGCACCACCGTCTCAAGCTAAGGAGTTCGACCATGCCCGTTGTAAAAGCCGATCTGCAGGCCTGTCAGGGATACGCGAACTGCGTCGTCGGAGCCTCTGACTACTTCGACCTGGACGACGACGGGATCGTCGTGCTGCTCCAGACCGAAGTCCCCGAAGCCGACCGCGCCCGCGTCACCGAAGCCGCGCGCAGCTGCCCGGTCTCCGCACTGGTGGTAGAGGACGCATGAGCCCGGGCACCGTCGTCGTCGTCGGGTCCTCCATTGCCGGGGTGCGCACCGCGCAGTCCCTCCGGCTGGAAGGCTATAAGGGGGAGATCATCCTCGTGGGAGAAGAGACCGAACTTCCCTACGATAAGCCGCCATTGTCGAAATCCGTTCTTGCGGGATCCGCCGACGAGGACTCTATCCGGCTGCTGACACAGGAGCAGGCCGATGCCGAGGACATCCAACTCTTGCTGGGGCACCGCGCTGTCGATCTGGACGTCGCCGAGAACCTGCTGAAGCTTGAAGGGCATGACCCCCTTCGCTACGACAACCTCGTCATTGCCACCGGAGCATCACCCCGGCCCTCTCCCTGGGGCCAGTCTCCAGGGATTCACGTGCTGCGCACCCTTGAGGACGCCCGCGAACTACGTGGGGACCTTCTCCGGGGTGGGGCGCTGGCCGTTATCGGGGCAGGGTTCATCGGCGCCGAAGCGGCAGCCACCGCCCGCGGCCTGGGATTGGAGGTCACCGTCATCGACCCGGTGCCCGTGCCCATGAGCCGCCTCTTTAACCCTGAGATCGGCCAGTGGTTCGCAGACCTTCACCAGGACAACGGGGTCGACACCATGTTCGGCACCGGAGTGGAAGCTATCGAAGGCGAGGAGGGCAACTTCTCCCTCCACCTGACCAACGGTGAGAGCGTTCAGGCGGCCACCGTGCTGATCGGTATTGGCGTCATCCCCAATGACTCCTGGCTTAGCGCATCCGGCCTGCTGGTGGACAACGGGGTCGTGCTCAACGAGTACTGTCAAGCCCTCGACGCTGCGAACGTGTACGCCGTCGGCGACGTAGCCCGCTGGCGCCACCAGAAGCACGGCGAGGACGTCAGGACCGAGCACTGGACTAACGCGGTGGAACAGGCCGCCTGCGTGGCCTACAACATCATCCATCCGGAACAGCCGCGCGCCTACACGCCCATTGAATACGTGTGGAGCGACCAGCACGACTGGAAGATCCAGGTCGTGGGACGCGTCGGAGGCAATGTCGACCACGTCCTCATCGGACACCCGCAGGTCCACGGCAAGTTCGCCGCCCTCTACACCATCGACGGCACCACCGTCCGGGGCGCAGCCATCGTGAACTGGCCCAAAGCCCTCATTGCCTGCCGTCTGGGCATGGCCAGGGGCATCACGGTGCAGGATCTGCGCGCCAAGCTCGAACCCCAGTTGGAGCCACCGCCGAGGAGGGCGTCATGACACCCGGAAACTTGCTGCCCCAGACCGAGAGCGTCAGCCGGGAACGTATCGCCCTCGCCTGCCGGGTCTTGGCCCATCGGGGCCTTGCAGATGGAATCTTGGGTCACATCAGCCTGAAAATTACCGACAGCACATTGCTGGTGCGCTGTCGCGGCCCGTACGAACGCGGACTGGCGTATACGCAAGCCGAAGACATCCGCATGGTGGACCTCGACGGCAATCCCGCCGCCGACGGCGAGCTCGCGGGCGGATACACGGTCCCCAACGAACTGCCGCTGCACACCGAGCTCTTCCGGCGCCGCCCAGACATCCGGGCTGTCGTTCACGCCCATCCCCCGCGAGTGGTTGCCGCCGACCTGGCAGGGCTTGCAGTACGCCCCATCGTAGGGGCGTACGACATTCCCGGAGCCCGCCTCGCCGCCAACGGGGTGCCCGTCTATCCCCGCGGAGTACTCATCCGCGACCGTCGGCTCGCCACCGAAATGGCCGATGCTATGGGAACAAGGCCCGTTGTTGTGCTGCGGGGCCACGGCCTCACCAGCGCGGCCGAAACCGTCGAGCAAGCAGTTCTCCAGGCCATCAGCGTGGACGGCCTGTCCGGGTTGGCACTGCAAGTGACTTCGGCTGGTGGGCACCTCGTCGATCTGCCCGACGCCGATATGGCCGAACTGCCCGACCTCGGAGGAGCATTCAACACAGAGACTGCTTGGAGACATGAACTCGCACGACTTGGTGAGCCTCGTTGATGGCCTGCGCCCTAGCCGGACAGAGACTGAACCCCCGGTCAGTAACATGAAGCTCATGTCCGCATCACGGGCGGAGGACGACTCCAGATACGGCCCTCCTCCGCAGTACCCCATCGAATCCGTCGACAACGCACTCCGATTGTTGCTGCTCTTCGAGACTCGGCCGAGCATCCGGCTCACCGATGCCAGCAAGTACCTCGGAGTGGCGTCATCTACGGCCCATCGCCTCATGGGGATGCTCCTCTACCGAGGTTTCGTACGGCAGAACCCTCAGACCAAAGCGTACGAACCCGGACAAGCACTCAGCTCCATCGCCTTCGCCATACGGCGCCACGTCGACATCGGAACGCTAATTCGTCCAGCAATGGAAAGGGTATTCGAGGCAACCGGAGAGACGGTGCACTTTGCCGAGCTCAAAGGCTCGAACGCACACTTTCTGGAGGCCATCGAAAGCCAACGTGCCGTCCGCGTTGCCTCACGTCAAGGTGCGATGCTTCCTGCCAACTGCACTGCAACGGGCAAAGCAATGCTGAGCCTACTCACCACGGAACAACTGCATGCCCTGTACCCGTATGAGGAGCTCCCGGGTCTCACCAAGGGATCTATCATTTCCCGTTCCGATCTGGAGCGTGCCCTCGAAACGATTCGGCAAACCGGGTACTCAACGAGCCAGGAAGAAAGCGAAGACGGCGTCATGTCAGTCGCTGTTCCCATCACCAGCCCGAGCGGAGGATACTACGGGATCAATGTATCCGTGCCCGCTCACCGCATGACTGAACAACTCCGCACAGAACTCGGAGCTATGCTCCAGACAGCCGCCAAAGAAATCCAGAACTTGCTCGTTTAAGGATCTCGACGGCCGGTGACGGTGGTGCTGTGGACAGGACCACCTCAGGCCAGCGGCGATTCCAGAGAGTCGATTCTCCGCAGTCGGAGCCCGAAGAAGAAGGAAATGACCACGGCGACGGTTGCCATAGTGACGAGCATCGCCCAGGTCAGTGTCGAGTTACCGAGGCTAACCCGGGTGATTCATGGGAATCTGCGGATCGCTGGGCGAAAATAGACCGAAGTGCTTCCTGAACAGGGGAAACTGGGACTTGTCTAAGGTTCCATGTTCTCCAGCAGAAAGCACTCGGTAGGTGAAGCGTACTTCGTGGTCGGCCGGTCTGTCCGTTACTGCAGATGGTGTCGGGGTGGTCTCGCATGCCGGGGCTATCGTGCCTCGACTTCTGGCTGATCAGGTCGGTCTGACCGCCGAGCTGTCAGGGGCCATGGCTCGCCGCCGGTTCATCCCGATCCACGATCGCGGCCGGGTGTTGATCGATACCGCGGTGATGCTCGCCGATGGCGGCGAGTCCATCTCCGACATCGGCGTCCTGCGCCACCAGTCCGGCGCCCTGGGCCCAGTGGCGTCGGCGCCGACGGTGTGGCGCACGCTCGATGAGGTCACTGCCGGCAAGCGCAAGAAGATCCAGGTGGCGCGGGCTCGCACGCGGCGGCACGTGTGGTCCCACCTGCCCGGCGGAGTGCCCGCATCGGCGTGTGCGGGGCGGGATCTGGGATCGACGGTCGTGCTCGATGTGGACGCCACCATTGTGGTCACTCACAGCGAGAAGGAGCTTGCTGCGCCGACGTATAAGCGCACGTTCGGGTACCACCCGATCGGCGTGTGGTGCGACAACACAGAAGAGTTCCTCGCCGCGAGCTTGCGCCCAGGCAACGCCGGGTCCAACACCGCCGCCGACCACATCGACGTCCTGGGCCAGGCAATCGCGCAGATCCCCGCCAGTCATCGGCGTGATCTGCTGATCCGCTCCGACGGTGCCGGCGCCTCCCACGACCTGATCGACTGGATCACCGAGCAGAACCGCGTCCGTGGTCGACAGGTGGAGTACTCGGTCGGCTTCTCCATCACTGCCCCGATTCGCCGGGCCATCGCGACCTGCCCCGAAGCCGCGTGGGGACCAGCGCTCAACCCCAACGGGGACATTCGTGACGGGGCCGACATCGCGGAGCTGACCGGATTCCTCTCCCAACGGATGCTCGCCAAGTGGCCAGACGGGATGCGGGTGATCGTGCGCCGCGAGCGGCCCCATCCGGGTGCTCAGTTGTCGATGTTCGAGGAGATCGATGGATGGCGCTACCAGGCTTTTGTCACCAACACCACCGCCACGGGTCAGCTGCAATTCCTCGAGGCCAGGCATCGGGCTCACGCCCGGGTCGAGGACCGGATACGCCACGCCAAGGACACCGGGCTCGGGCGGCTACCTTCGCGGGGGTTCGCGCTCAACCAGGCCTGGCTCGTCGCGGTGATGATCGCAGCGGACCTCGTTGCCTGGACGCGGATGCTCGCTTGCACCGGCGAGGCCGCAGTCCTGGCGTTGTGCGAGCCCAAGGCACTGCGCTACCGCTTCCTTCACGTGGCAGCCCGGCTGGTCCGCAGCGGCCGACGGCGAAAAGTGAAGATCCCGGAAACATGGCCCTGGGCCGTCGCGATCGTCGCTGTGTTCAACACGATCGCCGCGATCCCCAAACCAGCCTGACCTCACATGCCCGCCCACGACATCACCACCCGGGGACCCGCCCACCGGCAGCGCCAGCCGGCACACACGCACGCCCACCCACGAAATCGATCCCGCCGTCACCCGACAGCAGCAGTCACACCGGCCCGTGAATCAGCGGGGCTAAGGGCCACCCCGGTGAGCACGGGGCCGATGGTATTGCCGATGTACGTGCCGGTCTGGACAATGCCGGTGGCCGCTGCGGTGGCCCCAGGCGCCATGTGCGAGATGAGGAAGTGCACCAGACCTGGCCACCCCCACCCCAGGCCCACCGCTAGCAGGACACCTACCACGTAGCTCCAGGTGGTGGGGATCGCCATGAGTGAAAGCCCGACGGCGCAGACGATGAGTGCTGTCTGGATCAGAGAAAGTGCTGACACGCCGCCTCGATCGACGACTCCGCCAATGACGATACGGGTCGCGGCTCCTAAGGCGCTGCCGACGGCCAGAATCACACCAGCCGGGCCGACTGCAATCCCCCGCTCCAGCGCGCCGATCACGGCAAAGGCCACGGCGGACGTAACGGCACCGCCCGCGAACATCGTCATCGCGGCCATCAGCACCAACGCCGAACGCATCTGGGTATCCCATTGCCCCGCCGGCCGGGTCGTACCCATAACGACCGGCATGGTCCGGGTCCGGGCCACGGGGACCAGTACGAGCATGCCCAGTACAGCCATCAGCAGGAAGGCCATGGACCATCCCAGAGTCAACGCAACCAACGGGATCGAAACGCCGGCGACCAACCCCGTCACAGGGACCGCGGCCTGTTTCACCCCGAAGGCCAGCCCGCACGAGGCGGCTGGGATGTGCGTGACGAGCAAGTGGTTGGAGGAAGGGTGCCCGAGACCGTTCCCGAGTCCCCCCAGGGATGCCCATACAATTAGCCACGGCCACGCAGAGATCCAGGACGCGCTGCCGGTCAGGCTCACGACCGCCAGAAGCAAGGCGGCGATGCCCATGCCTTTCTCGCTGAGCACACGACCAATCACACCGGTGCACGCGGAGGTGAGGGCGGCCGCAGCCCAGTAGACCCCTACCGCCAGGCCGATCCCGTAGGCCGGGACGCGGATTGTTGCGGTGATCTCCGTGGCCAGCGCCCCAAGGAGAAACACCGGCATGTTTGTTAAGACAGTCACCAGTACGGCCACAGCCAAAGCGGCGAATCCACGGCCCGGATGTCTCACGCGCTGTGACCTGCCACCGGGGCATCCGATGCCGCATCCATCTCCGGCACGCTGCGCTTACGCACCCGTGGGCAGGGCGGTAAAAAGTTCATGGCTGGCATTCCTGCCCTTCCAGGTCAAGGCTGTGGTGCGAGCAATACCGCTTCTGAAGTGCCCCGGGTTTGATGGGCACATTGGTGTGCCCCGGGTTTGATGGGCACATTGGTGTGCCCCGGATTCCGTGGGGTTCGATTTTTTGAATTCTCATGCCTCAAGTACGACTTCGCCGGACATCGGTCTAGATGGGTCAGCGTCGGCCCCTGTGTCCCTCTAGCCCGCGTCAGATCTCCTTCCCATCACCCGCCTGACGCCAGTTCCCGGCCGATACCGAACGCCGCGGCCTGGAGGACTCCGGCGAGGCGGGTCCTGTCCCTCGTCAAGCGGGGAACCACAAGACCCAGGGATGCGACGACCGCGGTGTCTCGAAGCACGGGGACGGCCACCGAGCACGCCCCGAGGGACATCTCCTCGACCGTTGTCGCATACCCATGGCGCCGCACCCGAGCCAGCTGCTGTCGCAGGAGCCCGGGCTGGGTCACCGTGAACGGCGTCATCCGGGTCAACGAGCCGAGCGTCTCGGCGAGCACGTCGTCGGGCGCGTGCGCGAGCAGCACCTTCCCAACCGCCGTGCAGTGCAGCGGCAGTCGGGAGCCGACGGTGCTGACGATCGGGACGGACGCCGTGCCGGACAGCCGGTCGAGGTACAACACCTCGGCGCCCTCGCGCACCGCGAGGTGCACGGTGGCCAGCGTCGCGCCGTACACGTCGTGGAGGAACGGCTCAGCGATCTGGCGCAGGCCGGTCTGGGTCGGCGCCAGTAGTGCGAGCTCCCAGATCCGGCGACCCACCACGTACTCGCCGGTCGGCCGCCGCACCAAGCCGCCCCAGGTGGCCAGTTCGGCCACCAATCGGTGAGTGGTCGGCAGCGGTAGACCCGCCCGACGCGCAATCTGGCTCAGCGTCATCGCCCGGTGCTCATCGTCAAAGGCGCCGAGAACGGTCAGCAGGCGCGAGGCGACACTGGCTCCCGGGTCGGAGGTGTTGCCGGCCATCGTCGCCCTCTTTCACTCAGTGAACGATATAGCTCGAAGCGTACGCCCCGGCCACCTACCGTCGGGCTGGTGAGCACTCCTGACCTATCGACCCAAGCCGAGATCAGCGCCGAGATCGCCGACCTGTCCGCCGGCACCGACCCGTCCGCTATCAGGCCCCGCCTCGACTACTCCCCGTACCGCAGCAGCCTCCTGCGGCATCCGACCAAGGATCTGCACCAGGTCGATCCGGAAGGCGTCGAGTTGTGGTCTCCGTGCTTCAGCCACCGGGACGTCGATCCACTCGAGGCCGATCTGACGATTCAGCGCTCGGGCGAGCCGATCGGCGAGCGCATCACGATCTCCGGCCGGGTCGTGGACGGCGACGGACGCCCGGTCGCGGGCCAGCTGGTCGAGATCTGGCAGGCCAACGCCGGAGGACGCTACATCCACCAGCGTGATCAGCACCCTGCGCCGCTCGACCCGAACTTCACCGGCGCCGGGCGGTGCCTGACCGGTGCGGACGGTAGCTACTCATTCCAGACGATCAAACCGGGTCCGTACCCGTGGCGGAACCACCGCAATGCGTGGCGTCCCGCCCACGTGCACTTCTCCCTGTTTGGCACCGAGTTCACGCAGCGCATCGTCACGCAGATGTACTTCCCGGGCGATCCCCTGTTCGCGCTGGACCCGATCTACCAGTCGATCACCGACCAGGGCTCCCGTGACCGCCTCGTCGCCCGCTACGACCATGACCTGACGCGACCCGAGTGGTCGACCGGCTACCGGTGGGACATCGTGCTCACCGGAGCCCACCGCACCTGGACCGAGAACAACGACGACAAGGACCACGCATGAGCCCCCGCCTGCACCCCACGCCCGGCCAGACGGTGGGCCCGTTCTTCCACTACGCACTCCCCTATGACGGCGACTCCGAACTGGTGCCTGCGAGCAGCCCGGGTGCGATCCGGTTCCACGGCCGCGTGCTCGACGGTTCTGGTGCGCCGGTCCCCGACGCGCTGGTCGAGCTCTGGCAGGCGGACGCGTCCGGCGCGATCGTCCAGCAGCCGGGCTCGTTGCGCCGCGACGGTTGGACGTTCACGGGCTGGGGCCGGTCGTCGACCGACAACGCCGGCCACTACTCGTTCTCGACGATCGCGCCGGGTGGGGTCGACGGGGGCGCACCGTTCTTCGCGCTCACGGTGTTCGCGCGTGGCCTGCTCGATCGGCTCTTCACACGCGCATATCTGCCGGGACACGAGGCCGCCCTCGCTGCGGACCCCCTTCTCAGCAGCCTCGAGCCGGACCGTCGCGCGACGCTGGTCGCGGAGGCCGATGCGCAGGGACATGCGTTCGACATCCGTCTGCAGGGCCAGGGCGAGACCGTCTTCCTGACGTTCCCGGGCCACGGGGCGGCACACTGAACGCCATGACCGACCTGTTCTGGCCCGGCGACGAGCGCGCCGGCGACCTGATGAGTGCTGAGGCGTTGCTCGCCGCCATGGTCAGGGTGGAGTCCGCGTGGCTGGACGCTCTCGTGGCCTCCGGGCTCGCGCCGTCCGCCGCCGCCACCGACCTCGCCCCGCTCGTCACCGTCGACGACCTGCCGCACATCGCGGCGGCAGCCGAGGGCAGCGGCAACCCCGTCGTCCCGCTCGTCGGCCTGCTCCGCTCGCGGGCGCCGCAGCCCGCCGCCACCTGGCTGCACCGCGGGCTCACCAGCCAGGACGTCCTCGATACCGCCCTCATGCTCGCGCTGCGCGATGCGCTCGATCGCCTGATCGACGAGCTGCGCGCCCAGGTGACCGCGCTCTCACGCCTCGCCGCGCAGCACGCCGACACGCCGATGGTCGGTCGCACCCTGACCCAGCACGCCGTCCCCACGACGTTCGGCGCCGTCGCCGCAGGCTGGCTCGACGGCCTGGTCGACGCCGCCGATCTGGTCCAGGACGCCCGCTCCCTCCTGCCGGTGCAGCTCGGCGGGGCGGTCGGCACTCTGTCGGCGGCCACCGAGCTGGCGAACCTGCGGGGGCACGAGGATCCCCAGGGGACCAGCGCCGACCTGGTCGCCAGCACCGCCGCGGCCCTGGGGCTACGGGAACTCCGCCCGTGGCACACCTCGCGGGCGACGGTCACCCGGACGTCCGACGCGCTGGTCTCGTGCACGGACGCCTGGGGACACGTCGCGACCGATGTCGCGACGCTGGCGCGGACCGAGATCGGCGAGCTGGCCGAGCCGACGGCCGAGGGCCGCGGTGGCTCGTCGACGATGCCGCACAAGAACAACCCGATTCTTTCCGTACTGGTGCGCCGCGCAGCCCTGGGAGCCCCCGCTCTGGCCGCGACGATGCACCTCGCCTCCGCCACCGCGGGCGACCAGCGCCCGGACGGCGCGTGGCACGTCGAGTGGTCGACCCTGCACATGCTCGGTCGACGCAGCGTCGTCGCCGCGTCCCAGACCACCGAGCTGCTGCAAGGTCTGCACGTGGACGCCGAGCGCATGCGCGCGACGCTCGACCGGTCGACCGACAGCGTGCTGGCCGAGCGCCGCACGATCGCCGGGCTGCTGGACAAGACCGCCGATTCCGACCCGACCACCTACCGCGGGTTCTCCGAGGACCTCATCGTGGGCGCCGTGGAGCGGGCCCAGACCTTCTTGGAGGAGAACGAGTGACCGTCCCTCGCATCACAGCCGTCCAGCTCGGCGGTTCACCCGCCATGCCCCTGCTCGTCCTCGGGCCCTCGTTGGGCACGTCGGCTCAGTCACTGTGGGCGCGCTGCGCCGCCGGCCTCACCGATCGCTTCGAGGTCCTCGCGTGGGACCTGCCCGGGCACGGATCCAATGTCGGTTCGGCCGAGCCGTTCACGATGGCCGAGCTGGCCGCCGGTGTCCTCGAGATGGTCGACGACGTGGTGGCCCAGCGCGACACGTTCGCCAGCACTTTCACCTACGCGGGCGACTCGGTGGGAGGCGCCGTCGGGCTGCAGCTGCTGCTGGACGCACCCGCGCGCATCGACTCCGCTGTCCTGCTGTCGACGGGCGCACGGATCGGCGAGCCGGATGCCTGGCGGACACGGGCCACGTCCGTGCGCGCGTCGGGCACCCCGTCGATGATCGAAGGGTCGGCCCAGCGTTGGTTCGCACCCGGATTCCTGGAGCGGGAGCCGGAGATCGGCGCAGCCCTGCTGCACGACCTGCGGGACGCCGACGACGAGGGCTATGCGCTGGTGTGCGAGGCGCTGGCGGGCTTCGACGTCCGTGACCGCCTCGGCGAGATCGAACCGCGAGTGCTGGCGGTGTCGGGTCTGCTCGACGTCCCCACTCCGCCGGCCGATCTCGCGGCTATCGCCTCCGGAGTCCGGAACGGGCGGCTCGTCGTCCTCGACGGCGTCGCGCACCTGCCCCCGGCCGAGCAACCGTCCGAGGTCGGCCAACTCATCCGCGATCACGCGAACGCGGGGCAGGCGGTTGCCGCTCCCACGACCGTCGCCGGGGTGCGCGACGCCGGCATGGCGGTGCGCCGGGCGGTCCTGGGCGACGCCCATGTCGACCGCGCGACCGCGGCGATCACCGATCTGACCGCCGACTTCCAGGATTTCATCACCCAGTACGCCTGGGGGTCGGTGTGGACGCGTCCGGGTCTTGACCGGCGCAGCCGCTCACTCATCACGCTGACCGCCCTGGTGGCCCGCGGCCATCACGAGGAGCTGGCCATGCACGTGCGGGCCGCGCGTACCAATGGGCTGACCAACGACGAGATCAAAGAGTTGCTGCTCCAGACGGCGATCTACTGCGGCGTGCCCGATGCCAACGCGGCCTACCGCATCGCCCAGCGCGTGCTCGACGAGCTGGACCACCCCGCTTACTAGGAGACTGCTGCACAATCCTCGTGGCAGGAGCCCGGTGTGGTGGCTGGCGTGAAATCCTGTGGCTATGCAGGGTTGTGATTGTGACTTTCGCGGGTAAGTGGCGGTGGCGGTGGTCTACGGACGTTTCGCGGCGGTCTCACTGGCGAGTGGTGGTCACCCGGGCGCGCACTAGGTCGCGCCGAACGAGACGGTGGAGCTCATTCCAACCGGAACTCACTGACGCGTGCTCGAACCCTCGTCGTCCATGCCGTAGCGGGGATCTCCGAACGCGGCATCTCGACGCAAGGGCTACGACTTCGGTGTCATGTAAGGGTGTCGCACCAGCTTCGTCGCGCAGTGGGCGGGCTAACGCGACGTGTCGGCGGCGCCTACTTCCTTACTCGCTGGAGTGCGCGGTAGAGCGTGGATCGACCCACCCCGAGATCCCGGGCGATAGCTGACGGCCCCTCCCCCGCCTCGATACGGGCAAGGGCCTTGTCGATCTGCTCCTCAGTCAGGACGCGTTTGCGTCCCTTGTACTTGCCCTTCGCCTTGGCGATGGCGATACCCTCGGCCTGGCGTTCGCGAATGATGGCCCGCTCGAACTCTGCGAACGCCCCGAGCAGCGAGAGCATCAGGTCGGCTCGAGGATCCTGGGCACCGGCAGCGTAGGTGGCCCGCTCGTGGACGAACCGCACACTCGCACCCTTCGCGGTGACCTCGCCGACGATCTGCTTGAGATCAACCAGGGAACGAGCGAGTCGGTCCATCGACGCGACAACCAGCTCATCACCGTCCCGCAGATACCTGATGCACTCTTCGAGCTTTACGCGATCAGCGCGCGAGCGTGCCGACTGTTTCTCGATATAGACCCGGTCGCACTCCCCCACCGCCTCGAGCTGACGCGCCTCGTTCTGATCCGCGGCTGACACCCGCACGTACGCCACCCGCTGCCCACGCGCATGCGAAGATCGGCGAGCCGGCTTCGGATCTGGCTTCGGCTTTGGCGTTACCTCGATGACGTTCTCCGAGTCCGTCGACTCCACCCGAAAGTTCCAACCCAACTCATCCCGACGACGGAACCGAGTCCGCACCTTCCCGCGGCTGACGATGAGCACCTCCTCGCCACCCGAACGATTCAGCAACGTCCCGATCCGATCAGCCATGAGGGGACCCTTTCGCCCGGAATCTGTATCAATAGATCCTAGACCCCCCGGGAGAACGTTTCATAAGTATCAAACTAGACCCTGTGACACAGCAGCGACTGCCGGCGGCGCATCGTCCCGCACGGGTGTACCCCACCAGGACGTTGCCCGTTCACGGCCGGATCACCTGCCTGCCTCACCCCTCCCACTGCGGTAACATCGCTCGATGCCTTCCGCGACATTTAAACGCGCCGATTCCCGCTACTTCGCTTCCAGCCTAAGCGAGGGCACAACCCATTCTGGAATTGACACGTTCGAGGGGCCACTTGGCATTACAACCGAGGGAAATAAAGGAGAACGAAGCAACAAGATAGTGCAGCACATCTTTAACGGTCCGAACACTGATCTACTCCTTATTGAGCTTCTAAACTTCCTATACGTAGAAAACAGCTACGCTGACACATCCGACAGCAATCCTTCATACGCCAACTTGCGCAAGCGCGTACTGGACCCTCGAGGCATATCGCTCACCGAGAGCGGGTACACCCTGCCAGATGGTCGGGACGTTGACGACCTTCGTGCATCCAACGGCGCCCTTGAAAATGAGCGCTCCGCAGTCTCTAAGCCGGTTACAGCCATACAGTCCCCTGACACGCCAATTGAGAATAGAGATCCCGCCAAGATATTTATAGTTCACGGCCGAGACGCACGTCCGCTTGTTGCCCTTAGAACATATCTATTGTTTCTGGGGCTTCATGACATCTCGTGGTCAGAGGCAGTAAAACTGACCGGGGAACCCCAACCGCACACTTACGATATTGTCCGTGCCGGAATGCTGCATGCCTCAGCCACGATCGTAATTTTCTCCCCAGACGACCTCGCCCGAGTTAAGGACGAATTCTCCGAGACCGGAGATCCGGATCGAACCCCTCAAGGTCAAGCTCGACCGAACGTACTTCTGGAAGCTGGAATGTCATTCGCCATGGCCCCCGAGCGCACGATATTTGTCAAGAGCGGGCCGTCCAGGGAAATTTCAGATATCGCCGGGTTCAACTGGATCAAGCTCGACGGAAAGTGGGACAGTCGGCTCGATCTCAAGTATCGACTAGAAACCGCTGGCGCTTCCGTTAGGGCAGGAACATATGACCTTCAAGACCCGCTAGCTGGACCCTTCATGGTCCAGTAGTCCACTTCCGCCGATAATGTCATATTCCGTCATGCTTGCTGGTCAGTGGGCGACCGATTGCCGCTGACAGCGCGGACTGCGTGTGCGGTCATTTTCGGTGTGACGTCCGAGGAAGGTTCGCTCCCCTCGACGCCGTGGTCAGTCGAGAGTCCGGTCAAGCCCCGTGTGGTGGTGTAACTCGTTTCTGATCCTTCGCTTGCGGTCAGGCGGGGAGTTGCATCAGGTCATCGGTGCTCACCTCCGTCGGACTGGTGTGAGACAGCCGAAGCGGTGACAGTCCTCGTGGCCTACTGCCGCTGAATCCGAGCTACTCGCGGGCAGCGGTATGCGACTGAGTCGAAATGACGTGGGCGACGGGCCACGTCTTGCTGAGGTCGGTCAGGACCAGGTCGGCTCGGAAGCCTTCGGTCAGCACGCCACGGTCGTTGAGACCGACACAGGCGGCCGGGCCTGAGGTGATCAGCCGCACGGCGTGCGGGAGTGAGAGGACACCGTCGCGCACAAGTCGCACTGCGGCTGGGAGCATCGAGGAGGGAAGGTAGTCGCTGGCCAGGGAGTCGGCCACACCGGCGACGACGAGCTCGGCTGCCGAGACGTTCCCGGTGTGGGAGCCGCCACGGACGACGTTCGGGGCGCCAGCAACGACGAGCATGCCTCGGTCGCGGGCGGCACGGGCGGCGTCCAGGGTCGTTGGGAACTCCGCCACGGTGCAGCCGCGGTCGGCGGCAGCCGCGACGTCTTCCGGGGTGGCCAGGTCGTGGCCGAAGAGCCGGATGTGTCCGGTCCGGGCCAGGTCGCCCAGCCACGTGAGGGTGCGGTCGCGCACGGCGAGACGTTCGGCGCGGGTGCAACGCCACCGGTCGACGTGGTCGACCGCAGCAGCCTCGGCCATGCCCTCGTTGGTGATCAGCCACCGCTGCATGGTCGTGGGGTCGGCGAACTGCCCCTGCCCCGGTGTGTGGTCCTCGTGAGAGACGATCGGTACCCGTGCGTGTGGGGGATCATTCGGTGTGGTGATGCTCCGACGCGTTTCAGAATCCGCGGAGTCGTCGAATGCGGCCAGCTCCGTTGCGAGCAGCGTCCGGCCGTACTCGCAGCGGGCGTCCAACCGGTGCAAGACTTGGTGGTCGACCTGGGTGTCGTCAGCGTGACGCAGCGAATCGGACAATTCTGCCGCAGCGGGGGAACCGATCGTCGTTCCCACGATGGAGCGCTCCTGGAACGCAAGGCCATGGAAGGCGGTCGTGATACCTGCCGCGCGTAGACGGCCGCCCGCCGACATCAGTGCGAAGGCAGGGTCTAGGACGACGCCCGGTCGCGGCCGGGTCTCCCGCGCGAGGATGTCGGTGTGGACATCGACCAGGCCCGGCAGCAAGTGGGCGCCGTGGGCGTCCAGGGTGCAGCCGGCACCCGGCGGGTGTGGGCCCACCTCGGCGATCCGACCCTCGCGCACCACCACTCTTGCGTTATCCACCACCCGATGGGGCAGCACCGCTGTGACGTGGCCGATCACAAAATCTGTCGGCGTCCAACACGAGTTCCCAAAGGTCATGACGACACATTCTGACAGGGCCCTATGGCCGTCGCATGAACGCGGAAGCCATCGGCCGTTCACCGGCATCGGATGGTCGGACGGGGTTCACTCACCGTTCTCTCAACCCTAATCGCCCGTTCGTAAGTCCTCTATAGGTTTCGGGGTGTTCGACCAAGTCCTATAGAGGGGTTTCCATGATCGAGCTCGTCGAGGTGAGCAAGACCTACAAGGGGGGCGTGCAGGCGCTGCGCCGAACCGACCTGACGATCGAGGCCGGGCAGGTGACCGTGCTGCTCGGTCCTTCGGGAGCCGGCAAGTCGACGCTGCTGCGGTGCATAAATTTGCTCGTGCAGCCCACCACCGGGACTGTGCGTGCCGCCGGTCTCCCGGCACTGGACTCGCGCCGTGCATTACGACGGCATCGCCGGCGCACTGGCATGGTTTTCCAGCACCACCATTTGGTCCCGCGGTACACCGCGCTGCGCAACGTGCTGCTCGGCCGAGTCGGCTACCACAGTTTCTGGCACGGTCTCCTGCCCGCTGGTCGCGCCGACGAGCGCATCGCCCTCGAGGCGCTCGACCAGGTGGGTCTGCTCGACAACGCGCTCACCCGGGTCGACAATCTCAGCGGCGGCATGCAGCAGCGCGTCGGCATCGCCCGCGCACTCGCCCAACAGCCGCAGCTGATCCTCGCCGACGAACCGGTTGCCAGCCTCGACCCGGCCACCGCAGGCCGAGTGATGGCGCTGTTGCGCCGTGTCTGTCACGACAACGGCATCACACTCGTCGCCAGCCTCCACCAGGTCGACCTGGCCCTTGAGCACGCCGACCGCATCGTCGGCCTCGCACACGGCGAGATCGTGCATGACAGCCCCGCGTCCGATGTCACCGATGACGCCATCCGACTCATCTACGAAGGCGTCACTGAGGAACCCAACGGGGAATCCGACGGCGACGCCGTCACCAGTACTGTCACCGGCCACCTCGCTGCTGGTGTCCGCTGACCGGAAGCTGTTCGCATCACCCGAATCACATTCACCAGATCCTGGAGTTCTTCACAATGACCAGACCAGCCCGTTCCACAGTTGCCGCCCTGGCGGCGCTGATCTCTTTCGCGCTTGTTCTCACCGGCTGCGGCTCCGGCTCCACCTCCGAGCCTGCCGCCGGCGAGGTGCCTGAGACCCTCCGCGTGGCCCTGCTGCCCGACGAGAACGCGTCTCAAGTGATCCAGGACAACGAACCGCTCAAGGAATACCTAGAGGACGAGTTGGGCGTCGAGGTCGAACTCATCGTCACCACCGACTACTCCTCGATGATCGAGGCGATGACCCGCGGCCGGTTGGACCTGGCCTACTTCGGGCCATTGTCCTACGTGCTCGCCCAGGAGCAGGCCGACATCGAGCCCTTCGCCGCGCTGCAGGAGGAAGAAGGCGCTGCCCCCACCTACCAAGGGGTGTTTCTCGCCAATGCCGACTCCGGCATCACCACACTCGACGACGTCGCTGGCAAGACCGTCGCGTGGGGAGACCCGGCCAGCACCTCCAGCCACCTGATACCCAAGGCCATGCTCGCCGAGGAAGCGGACCTGCGCGTCGACGACGGCGACTACGAAGAACAGCACGTCGGCGCCCACGACGCGGTGGCGCTGGCAGTGCAGAACGGCAACGCCGACGCGGGCGGCATGAGCCTGCCCATCTACGAGCGCATGGTCCGAGACGGGACCATTGACCCTGAGGTGGTCGTGACCGTCCAGGAGTCCGAGCCCTACTACAACTACCCGTGGACTATGCAGACGAATCTGCCCGAGGACTTCAAGGACAAGGTGCGGGCGGCGTTTTTAGAACTCGACGACGACGCCGTGCTCGAGGCGTTCGAGGCCGCCGGTTTCGGACCTGTGACCGATAAAGACTACGACGCGGTGCGCGACCTCGCGCCCCTGCTGGACATCGACCTGGCGGACTACCAGTGACCGCCGACACTTTGCCGGACCCCGTCGAGGAACGGCGGGAAGAACAGTACCGGGACATCTCCCGTCGGGTGTGGATTGGCTGGGGGCGCAACAGCGCCGCCATGGGCGTCGTCGGCGTCCTGGTGCTGGTGTGCGTCTGGGCGGTGGGACTACTCGACGGCGAACGGATGATCACCGGGCTGGCCGACATCGCCGACCTCCTGGGCGACATGTGGCCCCCGGACTTCACCCACATCAACCGGTGGTGGGGCCCACTGTGGGATTCGATGTCGATGAGTATCGCGGCCACCGCACTGGCGGTCCTGCTGTCGGTCCCACTCGCGCTGCTCGGGGCCCGTAACACCTCCCCGCACCCCACCGTCTACGCGGTCGCGCGCCTGGTCCTCAACACCCTGCGATCGGTGCCCGAGCTGATCATGGCGATCGTGTTCGTCGCCGCCGTCGGCTTCGGCGCCCTTCCCGGCGCACTGGCGCTGGGTATCCACTCCGCCGGCATGGTCGGAAAGTTCTTCGCCGACTCGATCGAACGCGCCGATCAAGCATCCGTCGAGGTCGCCCGCGCCGCCGGAGCCACCCGGGCACAAGTGATCCTGCACGGCATCCTGCCGCAGGTGCTGCCCCAAATGGCCGACGTCACCGTCTACCGGTGGGAGCTCAACTTCCGCGCCTCGGTAGTCGTCGGCGTCGTCGGCGCCGGCGGCATCGGATTCGAGCTGATCGCCGCCCTCCGCACCCTCCAGTACCAGGAAGTCTCCGCAATCCTGCTCGTCATCCTCGCCACCGTCACCGTGGTCGACGCCCTCGGCGGAGCATTACGAAGAAGGTTCCAATGACAAACGCGTCCGCGCGCCCGGTGGTCGTTCTCACCCACCGGGTGCATCCCCAGATCCTCGACATGCTCGGCCGCGAGTGCGACGTGGTGCCGAACCAGCAAGACGACAGCCTCCCGGCATCCGAACTGAAACGCCGAGTGGCACACGCCGACGGGCTGATGGCGTTCATGCCCGACCAGATCACCGCGCAGTTCCTCGACGGTTGCCCGCGACTGCAGGTGGTCGCCGGCGCACTCAAGGGCTACGACAACATCGACGTTCGCGCCTGCACCGAGCGCGGCATCTGGCTCACCCGAGTCGAGGACTTACTCACCGAACCCACCGCGGAATTGGCAGTCGGGCTGCTGATCGGCCTCGCTCGACACGTCGCGACCGGTGACCGCACCGTGCGAGCCGGTTTCCGCGGCTGGCGGCCGGTGCTCTACGGACGCACACTCGTCGGCTCCACGATTGGCATCGTGGGCGCCGGCGTACTCGGCCGGGCCGTGGCGCAAATGCTCTCCGGATTCAATCCCCGACTTCTCTACCACGACCCCGATCCGGTGCCGTCCGCAACCGCGGCGTCGATCGGTATGGAACGGGTGGAACTCGCCGAGCTTCTGCAGCACAGCGACTCCGTGGTGGTCTGCGCCCCCCTGACGGCGGACACACTGCACCTGCTCGACCACGAGGCGATGACATCGATGCGACCCGGAGCGCTGCTGGTCAACGTCGGACGAGGCTCAGTGGTGAACGAAGGCGCAGTGGCCGAGCTCCTGCGCAGCGGACACCTCGGCGGATATGCCGCAGACGTGTTCGAGTTCGAGGACCTCTCCCGACCCGACCGCCCCAGCGGCCTGCACCCGGACCTGATGGAACTGACGAGCCATACCCTCTTCACCCCGCACCTCGGATCTGCGGTCGCGACGGCACGCTTGGCGATCGAGGAACACGCGGCGAGATCCATCCTGCAATCACTCGCAGGCAAAATGCCCGACGGAGCCGTCAACGACCCGCGGAAACCGTCGACCTCCTCCGTTCCCGCAGTATGATCACGCCCATCAGCGACGCCGCACCCACCAAAACCAGTCCTCGGGTACCGGTGTACCTTTCCGCCGCCGACGCGCTCGCCGAGACAATTGCCAACCAGCCCGTCGGCACTCGGCTCCCCTCAGAAGACGAACTAGCCCGCATCCTGGGCGTCAGCCCGCTCACCGCCCGAGCAGTACTGACCGAGCTGGAGAGGCGCTACCTGGTGCGCCGCCGACAGGGCAGCGGCACCTTCGTGTCCCAACGCATCGACTACACCATCAGTCGACACATCCCACCGTCCTGGAGCGCAAGCGTCCGCAAAGCCGGATTCACCCCAGACGTTCGCACCACCGGATGGCGACTCGAGACCCCCCCAACCGAGATCCGTGGCCGCATGAAAGTCGGAGCACGCAGACAACTGCTCGCACTCTCCCGGAACCGATACATCAACCACGAGCTCGTCGGCTACGCAGACACCTACCTCGACCCCCAACTCGTCCCCGACCTACCCCAGATCCTCGGCCCAGCCGACTCATTGCACGACACCCTGGCCACCCACTACAAACTGGAACCCGAGCGCGGATGGTTCGGCGTCTCCATCGACCCCGCGCCACCCCACGTCGCCGAGCACCTCGAACTGAGCGGCCGCCCACCGGTCATCTCTATCCGGTCCCGCACCGATGCCGCCGCACGCAACCACCGCCCCGTGGAACTCACGATCTCCTGGCTTCGAGCCGACGTGTTCCGAGTCGAGGTCGACTTCGACACCACCTAATCAGGACGACAAACCCATCGCCCGCCCCGAATAGCCGCCAGGTCCTCAGCGCGGAGCAGGACGACCTCACCGTCGCGCCACACCCGCGGAATTATCGCAGGTAAACGGCAGTAACCGCAGCTACTGATACTTCCGTCATGTTAACGCCGATAATGTTGCGTTATGTCAGGTACTCCTGACGCGACCCGACTCTTGTGTCTGGTTATCCTGACACAGCGGGTCTACCCTATCGGCATGGGCTGGGTACACGAGAGCGCCACGCACTTGCACGAGGCGGCGTTGGTGCCGTTCTTCGAGGACGGGGCCGAGAGCCACGGGTCGACCATGGTCGACGGCGTTGACTACGAGATCGTCGGGACCGGCCGGCACCCGGACGAGGATCGTCGGCGGCCGTCGGCCGAGATCGTCGGCTGGCTGTTGTCCTGCAATTGCGCCCGGCGAACCAGCTCTGATGTGTCGACCTGGACCGATCCCGTCCAGTGGACGCGGGTGCCCTCAGCGTCCCTCGAGGACCTGGCCCGCCACCAGGTGTTCGCCCCCGACATCGACCTCGACGTCAACGTGCGGCCCGATGTCGCGGCGGCCGCCCAAGCATTGTGGCGGCGTGAGCATCTCGATTCGATCGACATCGACGACGAGATCCGGGCGGCCGTGGAGGCCCGCAGGGACGCCGACGCACTGCTCGACGCCGCGGTGGCCAAGGCCCGCCGGCTGGGTCGCTCGTGGGCCGACATCGGCGCGGCGACCGGCATGACCCGACAATCAGCCAACGAGCGCTGGAAAGACCGCACGTGAGTGCTGCCGGGCGAGTATCGTCTAATTCGATTCTGCCGCAGGTAGTTTCGAAATCTGATACTAGATATCATGTCGTCAGGACGGGCGTCGGCTGCCAGCACATGGTGACGGTGGTGCCGTCGGGTCCGGTGGTAAGCGCATGGGTGTCGCTGAGCGCAGTGATGAGTGCGAGTCCGCGGCCGCGGAAGCGCTGTGCGGGGCTGAGGTCCCAGGTGCCGGTGTCGGTGACAGTGATTTCGAGGGTGCCGCTGGGGCGGCGGCGGCTGCGCACGGTGACCGCGCCTGGCTCTCGAGCGTCTTTGTAGGCGTGTTCGGTGGCGTTGGCAATCGCTTCGTAGACGGCCAAGACGATGTCGGCGCGGCGTTCGGTGTCGGCCTCGACGGTTGCTGTCACCCACACGGTGAACAGTTCGCGCAGTCTGTGGGCGGCCTCGGCGGTGGCCTCGACCGATCGTTCGAAGTCACCGGTGGAGTCGCCATCGAGGTGCTGTGATGAGTCCACGCCGTCGTGTTTACCCAGTCGGGCTGCCGCTCATTCCGGTGGGTCTGGTCATGGCGGTGACGGCGTGGGCGAGGGTGGGGTAGAGGACGATTGTCTGGTCCAGGCCCATGAGCGTCAGCGGCCGCGACGTTGCGGGTGCGGCGGCCACGACTCCGAACAGTCCGGTCGGTGCGATCGCCTCGTGGGCGGCGACGAGTGCGGCCATGCCGGCCGAGGCCAGGAAGTCGGTGGTGGTCAGATCGATGATCAGGCCTCGTGGTTGTCCGTGCAGCGCGTTCGTCACCTCCTCGGACAGTTGTGGTGCGGTGAGAACGTCGATGCTGCCTTGGACGGTCAGGATCACCAGTTCTTCGTGCTGCGCGGAGACGATGGTCATCAATGCCCGGCCGGCGGTGTCTCCGCTGTCGTCAACGAACACGGCATCGGGGTTGTCTGGCTGCACGGTGACTCTCACTTTCACGGAAGGGGGTCACACGACTTGCTGAGTGACCCGGTCCCGACCGACTACATGATCACGGCTATCTCAACGCCATCCAAACCTAGTCCGCCGCCACCGACGGCGCGCGAAGGGTGAAGTGACCTTATGTCACACATCGTTCGCGTACCTCCGGTTATCTGCCGGTAGCGTGAAGGAATGCCGATCGCGTTGACTACCTTGTTTCCCGACGGTTCTGTTCCCGATCGCGAATGGGTCTTGGGCCAGTCAATTCGGTTCGATCCGGCTGCGGTGCGCGCACGCTTGCCGGATGCTGCGATGTGGCCTGACGAGCTCGACAGTGTGTCGGCGGGCAGTGGTCGCTATCGAGTGGTTTCGCGCCGCGATGTCTTTGAGGTCGCAGCCCGAGCGGTGCAGGACGGGTCGCCGATCGTAGCGGCGCAACTGCACGTGGCGTGTGTGGTGTGGGGTACGAGTCCGGGCCTGACGATGGTGCGGGCGCTGCGTCCCCTCAGCCAGCCCGACGCCGCGGAGAAGCTCGCCAAGGCTCTGGCTGTCGTGCGGACCGAGGGGCCGGTCAGCGCCTACAAAGCCCTCAGCGGGCGCAACCGGTTGAAAATCACCGGACTGGCGGCGGGCTTCTTCACCAAGTTCCTCTACTTCGGCGGGTACGACGCCAATGCGTTGACAGGCCGCCCACTGATCTATGACAGCAGGGTTGTAGACAGTCTGCGTCGAGTGACCACCGAAGAGTGGGAGATCGACGGCCCGGCTGACATGTACGGCCGTTACCTTGATTTGGCTGCGGAGTGGGCCCACGACTTCGACACCACCCCGGATGTGATCGAACGAGCACTGTTCGGCCGCTGACAGCCCTCACCGCACTCCTTTTACATGAGCAATCCGCCCCGGGGGGTCTGGTCAGGTCTGGAAGCAACCGGCGATCGCTGGCCCGGTGAGCTGGCATCGGTTCCGGGCAGATCATTGCCCGAGACATGGTCGTTCGCTACGTTCGCGAGAGGGATCGACACCAGACTGTGCCGTTGTTGGGAGGATCATCGTGGCTGATCACGACGTGCGATTCAGCGCCAGTAGGGTGCGCGTTGCTGGCATCGACTTCGAGTTCGATGTCGCGATCGACGGGAGAACTCTCGGCACCCTTTACGTTTCTGAGGGCAATCTGCAGTGGCGACCCAAGCACGGGCAGAAGCGTATTCCGATCTCGTGGAAGGAATTCGCTGAATGGGCCGAATCGTAGCCCGCAGGAGAACCCCACGGGTCGCCGGCACCGGCAATGCGGACGGCCGACGAGTGCAGTTATGCCTGCTTCAGCCGTGGCGGCAAGCCGTAAATAGCTTCTTCCCTGGCGACGACGACGACCCGGATGTTGACGATCTCGTCTGGCTGACCCCACGAACGTATGCTGCCGGCGACATCATGGTGTACCTGGTCGACGCCCCCAGCCCAGCGATCATCAAGATCGACACCCTGTCCCGCGGCTCCGAGGACGATGGCCTGAACGCCGAACCCGACTTAGAGTGGGGCCCCTTCGACCAGGGATTGTCGCTGCGGGCGACCGCGAGAAGTGCCTGAGACAGTGAGCGGGCGCCCGTCGTCAACTCGCCCTGGTCGTGCATGAGCGTTTGATCGAAAGGGTCAACGACCTGTGGTACGGCCATAACCGACCGGGCCGCACGCCAGGTTCTACTGAACCGTCCTGGGTCTGGTG